>CAZEMY010000014.1:0-17919 GCA_964513405.1 uncultured Desulfobulbaceae bacterium | reverse complement strand
GCTGTTCAAAAAACTTCTTATTGATAATTGTTCTCACAGAAACTTCGCCGTTTCACTGCTGATTTTCCGATACATGTACATTAAATAACCTGGACAAAGGGAGAGAACCGTTCTCTCCCTTGTGTCCACAGGTATAAGAAGAGATGTCACCAAGACCAAAAAAATTCAGAACCTGTGCAGGAGAATTTTGCGAAAAAGCCTTCAAGCCAACGGGAACACCCTTGGCAAAGCTTGAGAAAATCGACCTTTTTCGCGATGAAATGGAAGTATTACGACTCTGTGACCGTGACGGGTTAACCCAGGAAGAGGCAGGACAGAAAATGGGCGTTTCCCGGGGAACTATCCAACGCATTATCACCGTTGCAAGGGAAAAAACCGCAAGAGCACTCTCCGAGGGAAAAGCTTTGATTTTTGTTGATAAATAAAGGTTAGAGTCCTACAGATAAACAACTTCACCGGACGACTCAACAATCCGGCTCCCGTCTTCAAGCTCCATAACCAGCGAGCCGTCTTTATCAATATTCAACACCCTCGCCTCGTAAAGCGGGTTCAACTGAACATCATATCCGTAAACTACCCGCCTCCCCCGCGTATCGCTCAGGGAAAGCCAACGCTTAAAAACCGGATTACTATTCTCTCTCTGCTTCTCATCTGCTGTTAGAAAGAGTTCTTCCCCATAGTAAAGAAGACCTATATTCCATTGCAGCCTCGCTAAGAGATTAAGACATATATCATTAAGATCATGCTCCTGTCCGGTTTCCCGGGCAACACTGGTGGCAATGTTTTTAAGTTCCGGCGGAAACTCCCGGTTATTTATATTTATGCCAATCCCAATCAGATGGTATCGCTCACAACTCCCGCTGATGATTGTCTCACACAGTACTCCGGAAATTTTTCTCCCCCGAACCAGAACATCATTGACCCATTTCAAACGGGCAGAGACCCCAAGGCTGGCAACAAGTTCATGGCAGGCAATACCAATGGCAAAGGGGAGGAGACGATTAAAGTCAGGGAGAAGAGTATCTGCCCAGGCCATGGCGAGATAGAGACCACCGGATGGGGCATGCCAGCTTCGCTGAAAACGACCGGCAGAACATTTAAGAGTATCGGCACGGATTACGGTTCCGGTGGACAGGGAACCACTTTCTTTATCTTTTTCAGAAAGCAACCCCCGCAAACGATCCATACAGCGATCCAGCTCAGTGTGATGCTCAATACAGCTTCCCACCGGGCTGCCATACCTGAGGATTTTCTCGACCTGTTCCTTATCATAAGGGGAACAATCTGCCTGCTCCCGGCCAAGACGACAAATAGAACTATGAGAAAACATTAACTCTCAAGCACTGCAACTGTAAACATTCCGCTTCAATTATGATTCCCACTCGGCCTTGACCCTGTTAATAATTTTCTGAACCACAGCAACCCTTTCTTCAGGACACACCCCAATAAGGGCAGCTCCGTCATCAACACTCTCACCGGGATTAAAATACACAGAATGAAGTACTCCCGCTTCCCCATCGTAATAGACCGGAGTATCTCTTTTCATCAGGGACATGGTGATTATCTCATCACCGGGATTAATAAAAATTGAACGAATCCCTTTTTGATCAATTTTTGCCTGAATATCCATTGAAAAAAAATAACGGGCTCTTTCCGGTGCCGTAAACAGATAAAGCACCTCCTGAAGAATTGCCTCTATAACCTCTTTCTTTTTCAGGGGATGACGAATGGTCATCAACCTGGTTCCGGCTTCAACAAACTGACCATCAAGATCCTTATTAAGATAAGAGACCGTACCGTTGGTTCGGGAGGTAATCATCTTGGGATTGCGTTCCCTGGTTATCTCATAAAGAGAACTCCCGGGAACATGATTCCACTCACCGCTCACCCCCAGCACCTCTGCTTCTTTTTCCACCATAAAACGGATAGTTCCGGCATGGACAGCATACGAATCCACATAGTTGTATGGATCGGTGCGGTACTTACTGAAAAGCTCATCAAAATGAATGGTGTCTGAATTCATGGCAATAGTGTATATTTTTTATGTATATTTTTTCCACTTCAAGAAAAGTGGTAACTATATTATTATGAAGGTCGCAATATGATGCTTCACTTATCCATACTTGTCAACTTATTCGTTTTATTTAAAAAAATAATGAGCAAAGATACTATTTACAAACAGACAGCAAGTTCCACTGACTTCACATTCAATGATCAGGTGGCTGAAGTTTTTGACGATATGGTCAACCGCTCTGTTCCCATATATAATACTGTCATTGATGGTATAGCAAGATTACTTGCCGGCCGGCAACAGCAAAGAACACCAACAACCGTCTATGACCTGGGATGCTCAACCGGCACCACCCTCCTTGAACTTGACCGCCGATTGTCCGACAAAGACATAAACTTTACAGGTATAGACAGCTCAGACTCAATGCTCAAGAGAGCAAGACGAAAGAGTGCCATGTTTGCCAAAACAGAGCGGATTACCTTTAAGAAAGGAGATATCACAACCGCCCCGCTGCCTGGTGCCGATATCATCATCTGCAATTATATGCTCCAGTTTATCCGTCCGGTTATCAGAGAGTCTCTTGTCAGAAGGTTACATGGTGAACTCTCAAGCGGAGGCATGCTGATTATCACTGAAAAAACCCTCGCCACTGGATCTCTGGGACAGACATTTATTGATACCCATCATCAGTTCAAACGGGAACAGGGGTACTCCGAACTTGAAATATCGAGAAAACGGGAGGCACTGGAGAATATACTCATTCCCTTCACCGTAACTGAAAACATGGAAATTCTCCAACAGGCAGGATTTAGCGAAATAGAGATATTTTCCAAGTGGTTCAATTTTGCCTCCTTTGTTGCGGTTAAAAAATAAAAAAATGGACTATTCAACAATATTCCCCACAGCAAGACTTGATAAATTAAACCGGTTGCTTAGCGAAAAAAAGGAGTGGATTAATCAGGATAAAAAAGGATTCCTCCGCTATCGGCAACCTTTTGCAGCTGTCAAACATCTTCGGGCCGGCCGTTGCGATTTTAGCGAAGATAGTGTTATCATTGGCAGCAAAAATGACCTTAGCCCCGAGGAACATAAAGAAGTATTCAAGGTCATGGAGGGATTCATGCCCTGGCGAAAAGGACCGTTTAAGGTGTTTGATATTGATATTGACGCTGAGTGGCGAAGCGAAAGGAAATGGATGCGAATTGTTCCGGAACTTCCCAGTCTTACAGGGAAAATAATTGCAGATATCGGCTGTAATAACGGCTATTATATGTTTCGGATGATCCCCCATAAACCAAAATTTGTCCTTGGCCTGGAACCCTACCTTCACCATTATTATACATTTCGCACTTTAAACAGTTTTGCCGGCTGTGATAATCTTCGCATCGAACTACTCGGCATAGAGCACCTGAACCTGCTCCCGGCCTGCTTTGATATTATATTCTGCCTTGGCATCCTCTATCACCGCCAATCACCCATAGAGGGCTTAAGGGATATCCATACCTCAATGAAACCAGGCGGAACCCTGATTATTGAATCACAAGCCATTGCCGGAGAATCTTCCATAGCCCTATTCCCTGAAAAAACCTACGCCAAGGTGCCGGGAACCTGGTTCGTGCCCACAGCAAGCTGTCTTAAAAACTGGCTTGACCGTTGTGGATTTACAGATATTACCCTTTTCTGCACCCATCCAATGAGCAGTTTGGAACAACGACGAACAAAATGGATGTGCTTTGAATCATATGAAGATTTTATCGACTCCACCGATCCTCATAAAACAGTGGAGGGATATCCTGCCCCGTGGCGGGTTTATCTTAAAGCACACAGGCCATGATTTCGCCGCTCTTATTCCGCTTTTGCCCAGGGAAGACACCCCAACCTGTCTCTTTTTGGGTACAACGGACAAAAAACAAAAAAAACTTGAAAAATAGTATGTTAACCGCTATTAAAGCATGTTAGATTAACATTGATTATAGATGGAAATGCTTTTCATTCCGGCTGAGATAACATCGTCCAAAAGCATCCATTCATGATATAAAAATTTAAATTACACACATCTGCTAAAAGGATTTTTTTATGAAAGCAAACGAATGTACACTATACCATGGCGGCCTGAAAGGAGCTGAAACAGTATTTGGTGAGACAGCGGAACAGTATGGAATAAACGAGACCATCTTCACCTTTGAAGGACATCGCTTAAACCGGGATAAAAATCCTGTTTCCCTCTCAGAGGAAGAGTTACAAAGAGGTGACATCAGTATGGAGATAGCCTCGAGAATGATGAGCCGCACCTATTATGAAACCGAAAAAATAAGAAGGGTATTGCAGATAATTTTTCATATGGTCAACAAGGGACACCAGGTATTTGTTATCGGCAACATTTTAGACGATAATTCCGTGAAAGGCGGCACCGGCTGGGCAGTTGAACTGGCCAAGCTGTTTAACCGTCCCCTCCATGTCTTTGACCAGCAAAAGAACAAATGGTTTACCTGGACAAACGGTGAATGGCAGGAAGACACCCCAAAAATAACCCGGGATACCTTTGTGGGTTCAGGGACAAGATATTTAAACGACGAAGGTCGGGTAGCCATTGAGCAACTTTTTGCGGTTAGTTTTCAGAGCTGACAATAAGAATTAAGCCAAAAACATGGAAAAGCCAATGCCTAAAAAAATGTTACATATTATCATTACCAGCGAAGCAGACAAAGTGCACACTCTCTGCATGCCGAAAAAGAACATCACAAATATATTTTTATCAACTATAATTTTGACCACTTTCCTTTTTGTTGCCACCCTGCTCACCATTAACCACTACAAAACCGACAATCTTACTCTCCAAAACCATATAACTGCCCTGACCAGTACCATGGGTGAGGAAAGCGACAGGTTTAAAAATGAGCTGGCTGACAGGCAGAAAGAGTTAGAGAGCTACAAGGATCAGGTTAAGAATTTAGAGCAGGAAAATATTGACTTGCTGGCAAGCACTATCAGTCGCCTTAACGAACGCAGCGAGATGATAAGAAAAGTCATGCATGAAGTTGGCGTTGTAATTGAAGTTGAAGAAGACCCCCAACATAGTGGTGGTCGCTATATTGCCATAGAAGACGCTCCTAATGCGAATATCAGCGATGAACTTCTCCTGAAAACAGACAGGTATCTGGAATTGTTCAACTCTGTCCCCCTGTCTCGTCCCTTGACCAAAATGAGGATAACCTCAAAATACGGCCCCCGGATCGACCCTTTCAAGAAAACAAAGGCATTCCATGCCGGTATTGACTTTGGCGGAAGAATCGGCGACAATATATATGCAACCGGCAACGGGGTTGTCAAGACTTCTGGTGTAGACAGAGGTTACGGAAAGTTTATCCTCGTTGACCACGGACACGGCTACAGGACGCTGTATGCTCATCTTTCAAAACGATCAGTGAAACGAGGCGATAAGGTTAGTCGCGGTCAGGTTATAGGTCTGCTGGGGAACACAGGTCGCTCAACCGGTCCTCATCTCCACTATGAAGTCCACAAAAACAAAAAAACCGTTAACCCCATGAAATACCTCAAGGCTGTCGATGTTATTTCTGCCTGGAACACAAACTAACAGGTTGCCAGGCTTTCCGCTTAACCCATAACCACCAGTAAAGAGCCATGTCTTTTTTCCGCAAAAAAAACAAGCAGGTGCATAAAGGCTGCCAACTATCAAAAGCTGCTATTTCATCTATTATTTCCCATGAAATGCATATAAGCGGTGACATTCGCTTCAACGGTAAAGTTCGCATCGATGGAACGGTTAAGGGTAATATTCAGGGAGAATATCTGATTATCGGTGAAAATGGCAAGATAACCGGGGATCTGAAGCTTGATGTTCTTATCTGTCACGGCACTGTTGATGGAAATATTGATTCCAGGCAGGTTAATGCCCACAGCACAGCATCAATAAGGGGAATTGTGAAGTCTGAAAATCTGACCGTAGAGCCTAGTGCTGCCATAGATGGTGAAATTAAGGCATTTTCCGAACAAGGAAACAAAACTAAAGAGGGGAAAGGCAGGGAGAAAAGCATACCCGCCAAGGCAGAAAAATAAGAGGCCCTAAAAACTACTTACCAATACAAAATTCAGAAAATATTTTATCCAGGACATCATCCGGAGTTGTCAAGCCAACAATATCACTTAGACTCTCAAGGGCTGACTGGAGTTCAACCGCCAGCAAATCAGGTGAAATTTGCCCCATAAATGCCTGCTTTAACCGTTCCCCGGCCTCAAGCACTTCGCCAAGAATAGCCTTATGGCGAAGATTTGGTGCACATGGCATCCTTTCCTTTAGATCCCGCCCACCGGTTATATGGTGGTAGATGGCATCCTCAAGCTCAGCAATCCCATCATGATTACGGGCAGAAACAGCGACAACTTCCCGGTCAGAAAACTCTCTAACAATAACAGCCAGTTCATCTTCTTCAATCAGATCTTTTTTGTTGAGAACCACTATGTGTGGTTTATCCCTGATGGTATCGTAGAGTTCCCGATCCTGAACAGTTATACCAGAGGCGACATCGATTAGAAAAAGAGCCAGATCAGCCCCGGCAATTTTCCCCCTGGCTCTCTCTATGCCCAAGCCCTCCACCAGGTCTTTATGCTCACGAATTCCAGCGGTATCAATCAGGTGAACAGCCACGCCCCATACGGAAATCATTTCCTCAATAGTGTCGCGGGTTGTGCCGGCAACACTGGTCACCAAAGCCCGATCTTCCTGTAATAACCCGTTGAGGAGACTTGATTTACCCACATTGGGACGACCGGCAATAACCACCTGAACACCCTCTCTGATAATCCGTCCCCGATCTGAGAGTTCAAGAAGATTACGAACCGGAACAAGCACGCCTTTTTCAAGTTTGCCGGTAAATCTGTGACTATCAAGTAATTCCACCTCGTCATCGGGAAAATCTATGGCCACCTCTACCTCGGCCAGCATCCCGATCAGTACTGCCCGCACAGAATCAATCCGCTCTTCCAGCCCCCCCTGCATTTGAGCAACCGCAAGATGCACACCTGAGTCGGTCTTTGCCTCCAACAGATCAATCACCGCCTCAGCCCGGGTAAGGTCAATACGCCCGGCAAGAAAAGCCCTCTTGGTGAATTCACCCGGCTGGGCCGGACGAACTCCAACGGCAAAAACCTCACTTAAAATTGCCTGCAAAACCAGAGAGTTGCCATGGCTATGCAACTCCACCACATCTTCTCTCGTGTAGGTGTGTGGAGACCGCATGAACACTGCGAGAATTTCATCAATAATTAGAGAGTTACGATCTACAAAGGTGCCATATACCAGCTTATGACTCTGAAAATCGGTGTGATCAATATCACCATGCGGCCTGAACAACCGCTCTAAAACAGCAAAGGCATCAGGGCCGGAGATACGGATAATACCAATGGAGCCAATCCCCGGCGGAGTGGCAATGGCTCCAATGGTATCAGTCTTTTTCAGGCTGACCATTTGGGCGGTCTTCTTTGTTTTTTTGTTTTGGGGAAGAAGGCCTGGCAGATTTGCCAGGTTTGTAGATAAGCACCTTCTTGAACAGACCATCTCCAACCGAACGACTACGAATTTCCTTATCCTTTTTAAGAATAATATGAATTTCCCGCCTCTCGGCCGGGCTGAGAGCAGGAATCATCAGAGTCTTTCCGGTTTCCCGAACCTCAACAGCCATCTGGAGAGCCTTCTCTTTTAGTTCCTCAAGGCGACGATTTCTGAAATCGCCCACATCGAGGCAGAGCAACATCCTGTCCGGAAGCCTTCTGCTCATCATCTTCCGCAGCAGATACTGAATGCTGTTAAGAACCCGCCCGTCATCGTTGGTAAGAGGCTCTTCATGCTCTCCGCTTAAGGTACAATTGAGCACAGACTCTTCAACACTGAGAGTTGCCTCCATTGGATGACCGGTTAAATCAAAAAAATGTTTTATATCTTCCTGCAGAGAAACAAGTGTTTCCTCTGAAGGGGGCGGGACGGGTTCTTCTAATTGTTTTTTCTTTTTACATTGTGAGAGTTTTTTCTGCCCTGCCTCACCGGTCTGTTTCTTTTGCTCAGCAACCACCTGTTTTTCAGAGAGATCCCCGCCTACAGTTTTTTGTTCAATTTTCGCTTCTTCGGACGGGGGAGGGACAGCTTTTTTATTCTCTTCTCCTTTGGATTTAGACTTCGCACCCTCTACATTTTTTGTTTTTTTATCTTTTTTCACCATCTCCGCAGATTCACCGCCATCACCTGACAAGTCACCGGAAAATGATTTTTTAAGCTGAACACGAATACGAGCCTTTTTTTTACATAAACCGAAAATACCCGGCGAACCTGTTTCAAGCACTTCGATATCAAGCTCTTCCTGGTCAACAGCAAATGACAGACAGGCATCCCGCATGACTGTGATTATATCTGTTCCATAAAAATCTCTGATTTTATCCATAATATATATATCCGATTTCGCAGATTATCACCTACACTGCTTTTATAAAATTACCTGCCAATCAACCCATATAGATAAGGGAGAGTAGTTAAATAACTTGCACATATAACGCACTGGAGACAAATAAAGGGCAAGTTATTTAATGTCCGATCCTAAGTCATACCTCATCCCTTACCAGGTTAAACATCAAGTAACATATTTACGATTTATAAGTTGCTGCTGAAGAATAGAAAGCAGATTATTCACAAACCAGTACAACACCAGACCGGAGGCAAAGTTAAGAAACAGAAAGGTAAAAAGAATCGGCATAAACTGCATAATCTTTGCCTGGAGAGGATCGGCGGTGGTCGGGGTCAATTTCATCTGAAAATACATAGATGCCCCCATCAGCAAAGTTAAAACCGGAATCCCCATAAGGTACGGAATCTCAAATCCGATCATCAAGCGGTCTGGAGCAGAAAGATCGTTTATCCATAGCATAAATGGGGCGTGACGGAGTTCAATGGCTGTCAACAACACCTTATACAAGGCGAAGAAAACAGGAATCTGAATCAGCATGGGCAAACAGCCGCCGAGAGGATTAACCTTGTAGGTCTTGTACATGGCCATCATTTCCTGATTCATCTTGGTAGGATTGCCCTTGTATTTTTCCCTTAACTTGGCGACCTTGGGTTGAAGTTTCTGCATGTTCTTCATAGACTTTAAGCCCTTCTGAGTAATTGGCCAGAAGAGGAGCTTAACAAGAACAGTTACTAGGATAATGGCAATCCCGTAATTACCAAAAACTGCATAAAAAGCATTGAGCGTCCAGTGCATTGGTTTAGCAATTACATCAAACCAGCCAAAGTTAACCGCCTTTGATAAATCATGGCCAACTTCCTCAAGGATGCTGAACTTCTTGGGGCCAAAATACATTTTATAGTTGTATTCTGTCATTGCCCCGGAAGCAAGAGCAACAACCCCTTCAGACATAACCGCACTTATCTGGTCATCTTGACCAGAAATAGTCACCACATGCGGCCCCTCGTTTAGCGGTACCACGGCCTTGATAAAATAACGGTCCCCATAGCCAACCCAGGAAACCTGCCCCTGAAGAACATCAGGACCATCAGCGAGTTTCTTGGGTTTTACCTGGGAAAGCTCATTATTTACAAAAGCAGACGCACCGACGAACAGCCCCACAGCCATGGGATTGCTTCTATCCACGGTAAAAGGGGCACCGGTAAGAGTCATAGCCGGGGCAATCTGGGCCTGACTATCGCCCCGGTTAATCACCTGATAATTAATGCTTATCAGATAGGTATCAGCATGAAAAATCATACTTCTTACAATCTCAAGACCGCCAGACAAAACGGCAGTCATGGTCAACATCTCCTGCCCATCTCCCTCATGAATCAGTATAGACTCTCTATCTGCCCTGAAGATTGGCATCTCACCTCCAGCTCCGTTATCAAGAGAAAACCTCATTGGCAGGTTGCCAGCCATTTGTTCCTTAACCAGCTCCAGGTAAGGAGCATTTTCATGGTTCAGTGTCCGATAGTCTTTAAGGATGAAATTCCTGACTCCACCTCCCTGCTCATCGATAATAAGAGAATAAAGAGGCGTTTCAATCATAATATTACGGGCAGTCGGATCTTCAGGAATCACCACTGCACCCGGAGATACCGGTAACTGCGAAGCAAATGGAGAAGATGGTTGAACGCCCGCTTGTTGAACTTGTGTCTGCACTTGTGCCTGTTCAACCGGCTGCTGAGGGGGAGGTGGGGGTGGAGCAAAAAAATACTGATAACCAAATAAAATTACAAACGACAGGACAATCGCCAGAAAGGCTCTATACATATCCATTTTTTTTTTTGGGGTCCTCTATAACCGGAAAGCTGGTGTTTTATAAATTTTGGTGTAGACAAGGCATGCCTTGTCTCTACTTGACGGGATCATATCCGCCTCGGGCAAAGGGGTGGCAACGGAGTATTCGCAGAACAGCCATGGGCATGCCCCGAAAGAGACCATGACGACCAAGAGCCTCCATCGCGTACTGGGAACAGGTGGGGATATAACGGCAGGTGGGTGGTAAAAGCGGAGAAATGATATACTGATACACCCGGATAAGCGAAATGAACAAACCACTCAAAAATGCATTAAGAGCAGATTTATTCCCGCAATCCGGCAGACTTGCAAATTTACAAGACTTACACATCAACCCCATGCCTCCGAACAAGACCAGTTACCGCAGTTAGAAGACCGGCAGGTGAGCGACAGGAAAAATCGGGCCGAACAGTTACCACAATGTCACAGCACTTGGGGAACTGCTCCCGATTGAGCCGGAACGATTCCCTGACAATCCTCTTTATCCTATTTCTCTGCACAGCATTACCGACTTTTTTCTGGACACTGATCCCCAAACGACTACGCCCAACAGCATTGACTGCAAATATAATAGAAAAACCCTGTCCATGCAACCGTTTCCCCTGACGATATACGCAATCAAACTCCCCTTTTTTACGCAGTAAACAGCTCTTGGGAAGTCTATACTGCTTCATTGCTGCTTCATTTGGTTCAGGCAGAGAGTTGTTTGCGGCCTCTGGCCCGCCGTCGTTTAATAATAGCCTGACCGGCCTTGGTACTCATCCTGGTACGAAAGCCATGGGTTCGTTTGCGTTTAATATTACTGGGCTGAAATGTTCTCTTACTCATTGACTAATCCTTTTCTTTGTTTCTGTTTATTATTATTGGACTTAAACCATCCGCTACTCACTCTCTAAAAAGTCACAGCGGGTGAATATCCTTATACGGTGGCAAACAGCACTATTGACATCGCCCACCATATACATTACCAAAGCCATACATTTTAACCAAAATCATCCGCTCTGTCAAACAATTTAACAGGAAATCTGGGTATGCGACATAAGAGGGCAGATGCGTAGGTCGGTTTAGCACAAATAAGAATGAAGATAGAAAACACGATCAACTAAAAATAACCGAAAAGTACCAATGCCGCAAGGCATGAGCGTAATCCGACAACACGGTCCCGTCGGATTACGCTTATACCTTGCCATTATATATATATTTTGTTTTGATTGCAGTATTTTCTGTTTATCAGCTTTTTTCGTTGTACCCGCTAATCCGACCTACGCATCTAAACCTGCCCTCTTATGTCGAATATCCAGACAGGAAATCCATGCTGTATTGATTCTAATCAAGGGATTTGAACCTTTTATGAGTACCACTACCAGCAATGCCAAACCTGACTGGAACCAGTTATGGTATCAGGCAAAAAAAAAGAAGACCTGGAAGTCAAAAAAAGCCGCTGACTGGGACAAAAAGGCCGCTTCTTTTGCAGAGCGGACAGCCGTTTCAGTCTACACTGAAAAGTTTTTAAAACTGTTAAACCCACAGCCATCCTGGTCTGTCCTTGATGTCGGCTGCGGTCCGGGTACCCTTGCCCTGCCTCTCTCTGAAAAAGTACAAGAGATAAGCTGTCTTGATTTCTCAGAAAACATGCTGACCATCCTAAACGATAGAGCCAAAGATAAAAAGATTAGAAATATCAAGACATGCCACGGTTCATGGGAAGATGACTGGCAGAAGTTAGGTATTCCCGTCCATGACATTGCCATATCCTCCCGTTCCCTTGCGGTAAACGACTTAAAAAAAGCCTTAAAAAAACTCTCAAGCCATGCCCGCAAGCTGGTGGTCGTAACCGACAGGGTCAAACACGGTCCCATGGATCCTGATGCCTTTGCTGCCATCGGTCGTCCCTTGGAGAGCGGACCTGATTTTATCTATACTGTAAATATTCTCTTTGGTATGGGGTTTCTCCCCACAGTAAACTATATTAGTCTGGAAAAAGAACTCCGTTACCGCGACCATACGGATGCCCTGAACAGTTATATATGGATGTTTAAGGATATTAATGAAGATGAGAAAAAATTACTGATTGATTATATCAGCACCATCAGCACAAAAAACGCTGACACCACTGTGAGCATCAAACGCCCCCAACCGCCAATATGGGCTTTTATTACCTGGTGTCCATAAGGCTTGAATTGGGGTAGAGATTTTTTTTTCTCTCGTCTCTCGTTCCCTCTTCTGCGTGGGAACGCATAACATTTATAAAAAAACAATATGGTTAACTCATCTGATTCATTTGACATAGCGGTTATTGGAGCCGGACACGCCGGTTGCGAAGCAGCCCTTGCCGCCGCCCGGATGGGATGCCGGGTTCTGGTCTGCGTTATCAATGCCGACACCATCGGGGCTATGTCCTGCAATCCTGCCATCGGGGGACTTGCCAAGGGGCATCTCGTTAAGGAAATTGATGCCCTGGGCGGAGAAATGGCAAAGAACATAGATGCCACAGGTATCCAGTTCCGCCGTCTCAACACCAGCAAAGGACCGGCTGTCCGTTCCTCAAGAGCCCAGGCTGACAAAACCCTCTACAACCTGCGGATGAAAAAAATCCTGGAACACCAGGAAAATCTGGAAATCAGACAGACGGTAGTTGATGAAATCATCATCAGAAATGGACAGGTTGAAGCTGTTCGCACCTCACTTGATGAAATCATCCAGGTCTCGGCGGTAGTGGTTGCCACCGGAACTTTCTTAAACGGTCTTATCCATATTGGCTTAAAAAGTTTCCCCGGCGGGAGAATGGGAGACGCTAATTCCACAAAGCTGGCAACCTGGTTCAAAGAGCAGGGGTTTTCTGTGGGGAGAATGAAGACCGGGACAGTGCCACGGCTTGACGGAACCACCATTGATTACTCGGAACTTGAACCACAGTACTCAGACAATCCGCCAAAACTATTTTCCTTTACCGCGGGTGAAAAACCACCCCTTATCCAGCTTCCCTGCCATATCACCTATACCAATAAAAAAACCCACGCCATCATCGGAAAATTTATCGACCAGTCCCCCATGTACACAGGATTAATAGAAGGGGTCGGGGCGAGATACTGCCCATCCATCGAAGACAAGGTCATGCGTTTTCCGGAAAAAGACCGCCACCAGATATTTCTTGAGCCGGAAGGTATTGATACGGTTGAGGTATACCCCAACGGTATCCCCACCAGCCTGCCTTTTCAGGCCCAGGTGGAGATAATCCGCTCCATAAAAGGCCTGGAACAGGCAAAAATCATTCGCCCCGGCTATGCCATTGAGTACGACTACATTGACCCCCGCAGTCTTTACCCTTCCCTTGAGAGCAAAAAATTCAGCGGTCTGTTTCTTGCCGGTCAGATTAACGGAACCTCCGGTTACGAGGAAGCTGCCGCTCAAGGGTTGATGGCCGCCATAAATGCGGTTAACAGGATCAGGGGCAACAAACCGCTTATCCTTGATCGTTCCCAGGCATATATCGGGGTACTTATTGACGATCTGGTTACCCTGGGAACCAAAGAGCCATACCGGCTTTTTACCTCAAGGGCGGAGTATCGACTCCTGCTTCGCGAAGATAATGCTGACCAGCGACTCCGAAAAATCGGACATGAACTTGGTCTTGTTGACGAAACGACCTGGAATAATTTCCTGAAAAAAGAAGAAAAGATTCGGAAAATAAACACTTTCCTCCACAAAGAGAGAATCATGCCGGAAACAGGCATCAATGACTACCTCAAAACAATAGGGAGCAGCCCTTTAAGCCAGGCTCCGACCATGGCAGAACTACTCCGCAGACCGGAAATTACCCTTTCCCATCTCCAGAAAATGGTCCAAAACAGCAGCAGCATGGATAGTTTACAGGTCTTAGAAGATCTGGAATTCAGCGATGAAATAGAGCTGGAAATAAAATACGAGGGTTATATTCGCAGGCAACAGGAGCAGGTTAACCGTTTCAAAAAGCTGGAGGAAGTAGTTCTCCCTGCCAATATGCCATACAGTGAGCTGCCCGGACTTTCCGCGGAAGTGGTGGAAAAACTTCAACTTGTTAAGCCCCATACTTTGGGTCAGGCCCTGCGAATCTCCGGGGTTACTCCTGCCGCAGTTTCCGTTCTCCAGATTCACCTGAAAAAAGCAGGTCTGCTTTAAAGGGTCTTTGCAAACCCATAAGCAAAATTGACAATATCAGCAAGAGAATGTAGCATGTACCAGATGAGATAAAATGGTAAGGTTAAAACCTGCAACCAGGGAAGACATAAATACCGGGAGCAACAATGGCAAAAGAACAAAGAAAGTTTACCAGACCAGAAAGTCTCCACCTCGTAGACTACCTGATTGTTGACGAGCAGGGCCAACAGGGAGAATATTCAATGGGCAGAACCCTGAATGTCAGCCGAGGTGGAATTCTTCTTGAATCTCAAACAGAAATTCCCTCCGGAGTGCAGGTTATGATAACCCTGGAGTTAGACAACGAGCTTATCGATATTATGGGCAAGGTAATACATGCGACCTGCAAGTCGGGACGCTACCATAACGGTATTGAATTTTTCCATGTGGGAGACGACGACAAAATAATCATTAACAGGTATATAAAAAACTTTACCCTACAGAAAAAGGATCCCCAGCCTGATCCATAAACTGGGGTCGCACCTTGATCTGTTGTATCAAAAAATCAAGGTGTCCGTGCAACCTGTTCTTACTGCAATTTTTCTATCCACACATAGCAAGATTATATGCCTGGAGATAAGGCTTCAGAGCGAACCGCATAGAGCCTATCGTCCATATTCATCATCAAAACGAACAATATCATCTTCGCCAAGATAACTTCCTATCTGAACCTCAATAAGCTCAAGAGGAATCACCCCCGGATTCTCTAAACGATGAGTCGTCCCGCCGGGAATATAGGTTGACTCATTTTCATGAAGGAGAATCTCCCTCTCCCCGTTAACCACCTTTGCAGCTCCGGAAACAACCACCCAGTGTTCATGGCGGTGATGGTGCATCTGCAGGGAAAGTCTTGCTCCCGGATTTACCGTAATCCTCTTAATCTGGAACCTGCCCTGCATTTCAAGGGTGGTGTAGCTCCCCCAGGGACGGTAAACGGTTTTGTGAACATGAAACTCGTCCCTTTTTTCTTTTTTTAAGCGATCAACTATTTTCTTCACATCCTGAGAACGACTCATCGGGGCAACCAGCACCGCATCAGCGGTTTCAACCACCATGGTATTCTCAAGACCAATGGCGGCAACCATGGTGTCCTCAGCCCTAATTAGAGAGTTGCTGACATCTTCGAGCAAAACATCCCCGCTCACCACATTACCCTGGTCATCCTTCTCTGAAACCTCCCAAAGGGCCTGCCAAGAACCGATATCACTCCAGCCTATATCAGCGGGGATAACCGCTGCCTGCTCAGTTTTTTCCATCAGGGCGTAATCAATGGAATCAGAGGGGCAACCTGCCATGACCTGCCTGTCAAAACGAAAAAAGCAGTCATCAAAACTGCCCTTTCCCACGGATTCAGCCATAACCTTAACTATTTTGGGGAAATGGGACTCTAACTCTGTAAGAAAAGATGCACCAGAGAAAGCAAACATCCCTGAATTCCAAAAATAGTTCCCCTCTGCAAGATAGGCTCGGGCGGTTTTAAGATCAGGTTTCTCAACAAAGGAATCAACCCTGTTCCCCTCACCCCTGGCAATATAGCCATACCCGGTTTCCGGACTTGTCGGGACAATCCCAAAAGTTGTCATAAAACCGTCTTCCGCCAGCCGGGCGGCCCGGGTCACCACATCGACAAAGGCATCAACCTTTGTAATCAGGTGATCTGCCGGTAGAACCAGGAGAACAGAGTCTCCATCAGCCAGATTACGGGCAAAAAAAGCCGCTCCGCAAATTGCAGGTGCGGTGTTCTTCCCCAATGGTTCAAGGAGGATATGGTAATCAGTAAACAGCCCCACCTCTTCTACCTGTGCCTTGACCATAAAACGATGTTCTTCACCAACAACAATTATCGGGGGCAGGCTATCTGGTATTTTACTTATCCGCTTTAGAGTTGTCTGCAAGAGTGAAAGCTCGCCGGTGAGACTTAATATCTGTTTTGGATAGAGTTCACGGGAGAGAGGCCAGAGCCGGGAGCCGGTTCCACCGGCAAGGATTACTGGTTGGATTTGCATTTTTTGGGTTTTCCTTTCATAGACTGCAATAAATGGTGGACTAAAGTGGACTGCGTGGGCTTTGTAGACTTAGCAACAGTCGCACACATTATTAATTAAGCTATCACCCTAGCACCTGTCTCCTGTTACCTGTCTCCTGGCAACCTGATCAAAGCCAGCAGCTCGGTGGTTTTTTCCTTAAGCAGCTTTTCATCACCCCGGGTTTCCAGATTAAGACGCAAAACCGGTTCGGTATTTGATTTACGGAGATTAAACCGCCAGTTTTTGTACTCCACCGAAAGACCGTCGGTATAATCTTTTATTCCATCCGTATACTCTTTTTCCACCCTGCTTATTGCCTCGTCAGGATCCTCAACCCGGGAGTTGATTTCACCACTGACCGGATAGGCAGCTATACTCTCATCAATCAGCTCTGACAAAGATTTACCGCTCACAGCCATCAACTGGCAGACGAGAAGCCATGGCAACATTCCTGAATCACAGTAACCAAATTCACGAAAATAATGATGGGCTGACATTTCTCCCCCGTACAAAGCGTCGAGTTCCCGCATCCTTTCCTTGATAAAGGCGTGCCCGGTCTTGGTCATCACTGCTTTGCCGCCGGCATCTGTAATCAGATCAACCGTATTCCAGGTCAGACGGGGATCATGGAGAATTGTTGCCCCCGGATTATTCTTAAGGAGCGACACCCCAAGAAGCCCGACAATATAATACCCCTCAATAAATCTCCCCCTCTCATCATAGAGAAAGCAACGATCAAAATCACCATCCCAGGCAATACCCAGATCCGCATTATTATCACGAACCGCCTTTGCTGTGGTCTCTCTTTTTTCCGGAAGAAGCGGATTTGGAACTCCATTTGGAAAAGTACCGTCCGGTTCATGGTTCATTTTAATCAAAGAAAAAGGCAGGTGTTCTGCAAGTGCATCTATTACCTGACCGGCACAACCGTTACCGCTGTTGACCACCAGGGTCATGGGTTTTAACAGGGAAACATCCACAAGAGAAAGAAGATGATTAATATACCCGGTCTTATCCTTTTGTTCATAAACCATGGCTGGCGAACCGACCCGCTCTGTTTCCTGCTCCCACCAGTTATCATCTTCAGCCCGCTTTGCAATTTCCTTTAAGCCGGAATCTCCGGAAACAGGCCGCCCACCCCTGCTGACTAACTTCATTCCGTTATAGTCAGCAGGATTATGGCTGGCAGTAACCATGATTCCTCCATCTATCCCCTGGCGTTCCCCATTGAAAACAGCGAAATACATTTCTTCTGTCCCAGACAGTCCAATATCAATGACATCGACTCCCCGGTTAGTCAATGCCCTAGTCAAGGCACGAACAAGAGAAAGGCTGGAAAGACGCATATCGTAACCAATAACCATTTTGCCAATCTTGAACTGCTCGG
>CAZEMY010000013.1:0-19142 GCA_964513405.1 uncultured Desulfobulbaceae bacterium | reverse complement strand
TGGACCGCCAATCTCTGTATAGTTCATGAGTGGTGCTATGCTTGAATCAACTCTATAGCCAAGATCTATCAAAATATCAGCGCTGTCATGGTTGAATCCATACCTTCCCGCCCTGTAACTTGTAGGTGATTTGCCGAGCTTTTCTTTGAATAATTTTGTGAAATTGCTGAGTTTCTCATACTGTATATCGACATTATGATTGTTTAGGTATGTTGCCTGACCATTTTTTTCTTCCATAGACAGGGGAGGGGTGTTCCAGGAATGCAGATGGGCACCAATTTCGCATTTTTGGGTAGTGCTTAACATCCTGATAACGGCGAGTGACTCTTCATCTTCAACAACTGGCTGATTAATCAGGTAGGTAGGGGTTGTATTACATTTGGTGAAGATTTTTTGTAACTCTGGAAGTTGGAGAACATTAGAAGTTTTAACCGGATGCTCCGGTCGCCAGTTTGGCATGTCCTCTTCTGTGTCAACTGAAACAATTAGATATTTCATCTTGTTTGTGTAAACATTTAACTCAAGTTGAGAGAATTTTTCCTTCGATCTGCACCGGTAAGCTTGGCTTTCCGACAAATATTCACGATTTTTTATCTGTTACTCCGTTAATATGAAAAGATACAACTCCTTTTTTGTAAAAAGGAAAAATCCAGGCAACATAAACAGCCCCTCCAGCGGCAACAAGAGCAAGCAGCTGTAATAATGATTCCGTGTCAGTAAGTAAATAATTCCGCAACGCCATGACCACAGTAAACATCAATACAGAGCCGATTAGAGGACACCAAATCGATTTTAGCAAGTCTGGAATGCGTACCTTGGTATTCCTGTTGACAATCCAGAAGCTAACTGCAAATGAAATGAAACAATAACTCAGAAAAGCAATACTTATAGCAACTATTCCATATCGGACAAGTAAAAAGCATGACAGGATGAACAGTAAAGCGGGGAATATATTTATTAGTGTGTGAATTTTATATTTTCCGATTGCCACATTTAGACTGGCTACCATGCCCAGAAGGACACGGAAAAGACAGGCTGAGGCCAGTATCTGCAGAGGCATGATCATCTCTATCCATTGGTTACCAAGGCAACTTGTTACAAAATGTGGTGTAACGGCTATCAAACCAAACAAAATAGGGTAGCAAATCATGGTCAGCAGGGTGCATGCATCAAGAAAAACCTGCCTTACCTGGGGCATGTCATTTTTCAATCGGCTGAAGGTGGAAAAAAAAATGGTGTTTACCGGCATGGTTATTCCTGTCATTGCCCGTTCTGTTAACTCAAATGATTTTTCGTAAAGTCCAAGGCTGGTTACGCCAAGATATTTGCCTATAACGAAGTAATCAACCTTGGAAACCAGAAGCTGTATCTGTCCGCCAACAAAACTCCACCCACCGAAAGAATATAGTTCCCCCATATCCCTGCAAATTGCTATCTTTGGTTTCCAACTGGTTTTTATCATAAAAGTTGTTGCGGCACAGGTTGAGACTAACAGTGAGGAGATTACTATTGACCAGTAGCTGAACCCGTATAATGCCAGGATAACCGCCAACGCTGCTGTAAGAACACCCTCTAATAACTCAACAACGGAGATAAACTTGAAATTAATTTCCCGGCGCATCAGAGCCATGGGAATACGGTAAAATGTAGTTATAATGTAATAGAAAGACATCCAGCGTAAAACAAGAGCAATATCTTGATTATTAAAGAAAAGTGCTATTTTTTCAGCAGATAGAATCGTGACTGTGGCAAAAGTCAAAGATATGAACAGGTCAATGGTAAAGACCGTGTTGATATGACCATGGTTTATGCTGTCTTTCTGGACTAATGCGTTGTTTAGACCAAAGTTGGTAAAAGTATCTGCGTAACGGATAACCATGTTGGCAATAGCGATTATGCCAAATTCAGCTGGAGATAAAATTCTGGCGAGAAAGATTGAGAGTACCAGAACTACACTCATTTCCGCCCCTTTTAAGATTAGGCGGAACATAACAGAATCATTTGTTTTTTTTAATATATCGGTACTCATATTAAAAAATATATTTTTTAATAACCATATTTTGTCGCGATGATTCTCTGGTGTGACAAGCAACCCTGACGGTGTCGCAAAAACTTTGATCTATCGGGTTGGTTGGCTCACGACATACCGATCGTACAGTCGTGACCAATCAACCCACAACACCCTGCCAAAACGGATAAAGCCCCTATTCGTAACCTGCATTGCCAGCGTCTGTTAGCTTGCGTATAAGGATACAACTAAGCTGATGCTTATCGTTAGCGGCAACCTTCTTTGGAGGTATTACCTGTTTTCCTACAGTCCAAATATCACCTTCCCAGAATTGCCAGTATTCCTGGTCAACAATATTGCCGTTATTATCTTTAAGCCACTTGTCCAGTTCCTTTCGCGAGTATGACTGGGTTGTGTATGGTACCTTTTGACCGTAACTTGATTCTTGTAGCTCATACACATTTTGTACATATTCCCCCTCATTATAAGGGAATGTCAGTATAAGATAGCCATTTGGTTTCAATAAACTAAACAGGTTTCTTATAGCGTCATCCGGTTTTTTGATAACCCCCATCACCATAGACAAGTTTGGGGACAACCATCCCATATCGTTCTGATTCATAAAGAGTGGCAATTAAAGGTGGAAAAATGTCGGGCTTGACCACCACATCGCTGTCAATAATAGCGATTAATTTGCCAGTGGTCTGTTTCAGAGCAAGATTTCGCGAATATGTAGTTCCTGTGTTTGAGTTGAGGAAGACTGGTTTTATTATTTGAGGATGGCTTTTTGAAAACTCATCTATAATCTCTTTACTTTTATCTGTTGAGCCGTTATCAACAACAAAAATTTCATACTGCTTGAATTCATTGCTCAGGGATACGAGCAGGGACGACAGGCATTTACGAATATGCTGTTGTGAATTCCAACAGAGAATAACGCAGGAAATTTCCATTTATTTAATTGCATCTAATGAGTTATTTTTTATAAGCTTATATATTTTCTTGCTATTGATCCTAATATATTTGCCAGAGGTAAGGGGAGCTTTGACCACAAACCAGCCAAAGCTTTCCGGTTTGTTGATGAGTTTTGCGGAGCTTCTCTTGTTGAGCTGAGGCGATACCAGTACAATGGTTCAGGTTTTGCCCCCCATTGTTTTTTGAAGCGCCAGGTACCCTCATTTGGTGTTGAACGACCAAAATCAAACACTTTCTTTTGATTATCGGCAGAATATTTGAGAAAATTCCAGTATAGCATCATGTTGGGAGAAAAACGATTAAACTCCCGCAGAGTGGATGCCCATGGGACACTTACGGTATGGTTAGTGAAAAGAATAATACCGCATCCCACAGGTTGTTTATCTTTATAGACAAGTCCCATCCGGCAGTTATTTCCATATTCATTGACGACAGATTTTATCCATTTTTTGCTATGCACGGGGGAGCCAAGGTCACGCATATTCCTACTGAATATCTGGTAGAAGTCTGATAAGTCTGTAATGGTTCCCCAGCGAAATGACAGAGAGTTTTTTTCTGATTTGCGGATTTGACTGCGCAACTTTGATTTGAAACTGTCCCAGAGTTCTGCTGATGAATCAGGTAATGCCAATAGCATTCGTACTTTGCCGGTTTGTGTTCCCAGATGCCGGTTTAGATTAAAATCAAATATCCTCTCCTGGTTACTGCGTATCTCAAGAACGGTTGCTTTTTTGTTTTCAGTCAAGGAGACAGCCGTTTCTATTAATGCCGCTTTAATAGCGGGGCTGTCTGCGATAATGTCTCCTATGTCGCAGTATGGGAGGGATATTAAACTCTTGCTTCGAAATGGAGTGGAAAAATTTATCAACGGCAACACACCGCATACTCTGCCATCCTCTTCGGCCATAAGGTAGTATGGTTTGTGTTGATACGCATTTTCGACGGCTTTTCTCCAGGCAAAGAGGCTGTACGGAGCTGCGTCAGGATGATTTGTGACATAGGTATCCCATGATTTTTTGTTTTCCTGAGAGGCTATTTTAATATTCATTCCCTTTCTGTTAATGCTTGATTGTGTCAGCTTGTTTGTCAGCAGTTTTTGCCCCTATACACAATAATGAATTAACACCAACAAGCATGGCGAGACCAATAAAAAAAGTAGCCATTCCTGAAAAATCATGTAAGAAACCCTGGGCAACCACAGAGCCGTATTTGGAGGCGAGGATAGCTGTAATGGTCAGGCGGATGATATTGGCAATTATGGCAATGGGGGCTGCCATGAAAAAGAGAATCCATTTGCGGGGTTGGGAAAAATCAGCAAACTAGGCAAGGGCAGCACTGAGGGCGAACATGGTAACCAATGAGCGAAGTCCGGAACAGGCATCAACTACTTCAAGTGTTGTTTGAGTGAGAAAAAGGATATTTCCCTGGCGGAAAACAGGGATTTCTATGAGTCTAATAATATGCTCTGTAAGAACTGTAGAGAAAAGCTGCATGGGGAAAGATATTTGATTCCAGATAATGGCGGGCAGGGGAACCATGAAGATCAGATAACAAATTGGCAAAAGAGTTTTTTTAGTAACCGCAACCCCTGTAAGGAAAAGCACGATACCAAGTAAAACCGGAATTAAAGATGCCCTTTGGATAAAAAATTCTGAACCTGTTGTGGCAATCAGTAGTTGACATAGACCTGCGATCAGCAGTAATAAGCCTCAGTTGGATGGGCGAATCTGGCATTTGCCCAGTTCTGAACGCATTGTATATATCATGTATAAACTTACAAGTGGTATGAAGAAGCCGTGTGAATAGTTATCGTTGTTTGACCAGTCATGGATAAGGCCAATGAAAATATTGTAATACAGAAAAACCAGACCCGCAAAAATAATCCCCAACTGAACGGTGTTTGATTTGTTAAATAATCTGGTCATGTTAGTTGTCATTGATGGTTAGTCTGATGCAGATGTTTGCCAGGGAGGTATTTGTCTAATTTGGTTATTGTCAACTCAGCAAAACCCTGCAAAAGTTCTTCAGTTTTTGCAATATTTCCGTCATGGGCATGAGCCATTAACCGTATAAATGCACCGTCTCGTCTCTTTTTTGTTAACGCATCATAAACAAGATATATTTTTTCCAAATATTCTGAAGCTATAATTCTGCCCCGGTTTTGAAACCAGTAGAACACTACCTGAGACTCACTACCGCTTCTTATAATCATTTTGGTGATGTCAACGGGTGAGTCTTGCCTGTTAACAGGGGTGACCTGTATAGTGTTAACACTGTCAATTCCCCACCCGCCACCGGGTAGGCAATTTTTGGGGGAATGATACCCTTTGCCACCGCCAACGCTTTCGTAGAAACCCACATACAAGACTATCCTGTTGCCATCATCATCCTTGTAAACATAGTGAATGTAGTCATCGACACCGAGCATTATTACAATGTCTTCACTGGAGGAATGAGTAGCTTCTAATGTCCAGTTTCCCAGATGCTTTGGGAAAGTGTCTAATGGTTTAACAATGCTGATGGGATGTGTACCCGTTGCACCATGCAACAGAAAACCGATGCCAATAAAACATATTAAAATAATAACTGCTCTATATGATGACATTTTCCTCTTCCCTTGGGTGTTTGTTGTGTTGGCAGGGATATCCTTTGGTGTGCTTAAAGTTGTTGTGTCCATTTTGACAAAGCTCTTAACAACCAACTCCGATATATTTAAATCCTTTCTCTTTCATGTCTGATGGTTCATAGACATTACGGAGATCAATAAAAACGGGTTGGTTAAGTTTTGCTAAAATTTGATTGAGATCAAGGGCACGGTATTGATTCCACTCGGTCATCAAGACAACTGCATCAGCCCCATCACAAGCATCATAGGCATTCTCAGTATAGACGATATCATTTGGCAGGTATTTTTTGGCTTCTTCCATACCTTTGGGGTCATGGGTACGGATGGTTGCTCCTTTTTCAAGGAGAGCGGGCAGGATTGAGACTGCCGGAGCTTCGCGCATATCATCGGTTTCCGGCTTGAATGTAAGACCAAGTACGGCAATGGTCTTGCCGGCTTCAGAGCCGCCCAGGGCATCACGGATTTTTTTAACCATTCTGGCTTTCTGGGCGGCATTAACTTCCACAGCCGCTTCAACAATCCTGACACTCTCACCATATTCCTGAACAATCCTCATCAGAGCCAGGGTATCTTTTGGAAAACATGAACCGCCGTATCCAGGGCCGGGATGAAGGAATTTTGAACCAATTCTGCCGTCCATGCCAACCGCTTTTGCAAGTGCAGACACATCCGCACCAACCGCTTCACAGACAGCCGCCATTTCGTTGATAAAGCTGATTTTTACTGCCAGAAAAGCGTTGGCAGCGTATTTAATCAGCTCTGCTGTCTCTATGGTGGTGCTGATAACAGGTGTTTCACGCAGGTATAATGGTTTGTATACATCCCGAAGCAGTTGCTCCGTTCGTTCATTCTCCACCCCTATTACCACCCTGTCTGGACGCATGAAATCTGATATAGCTGCACCTTCACGAAGGAATTCAGGATTTGAAGCGACATCGAAATCCGCATCAGGGTTTTGTTCTTTTATGATTCTGGAAACCTGGCGGGCAGTGCCGACCGGGACTGTGCTTTTGTTGACAATAACCGTATAATCTTTAAGGTGAGTGGCCAACTCTCTTGCTGCCTCATAAATATAGGTAAGATCAGCATAGCCGTCCCCCCGCCTTGAGGTTGGAGTTCCGACTGCGATGAAAACAGCCTCTGCACAGGAAACTGCATTGGCAATATCGGTTGTGAACTGCAGGTGGCCATCTTCTCTGTTCTTTGCCACAAGGGTATCCAGGCCAGGTTCGTATATGGGAATGTGACCTTTATTTAACTGCTCTATCTTGTCTGCCAGCTTGTCTACACAGATAACATTATGACCAAATTCGGCAAAACAGGTTCCGGTTACCAGACCCACATAGCCAGTGCCGATGATAGTTATATTCATTTTTTATTTTTGCGATTTGTTTTGAAGGGAGGCGGAAGATATTCTTCTAATGTCCTCGTTTGCATCCCCTATATATGATGGTTTAACTGATATTTCATTTCATAATGTGTCAGTTTACCACAATGAGGATAGAATATTAAGAAAAATATGCGAATGCTGTGGAGTATCAGGATAACAATAGCGTGGGTGTCAATGTTTTAGCTTTCAATCCGGGTATTCGGCATAAGTCATAATTCGCAGGCCACACACAGAGCGGTGTTACCAGAGCGGCTGGGTGTGTTAGTGTCTCCGCCGACCTTTGTCCTCGTTACACCGCTTAAGCGGTGTAACGCCCACGCAATATTTACACCTATCCACGCATAGGCTTATGTCGAATATCCAGTTTGCAATCTTGTGTTTTTGGCAAGGAGTGCCGTGACTAAAAACTTTAAATTTCGAGGAAATACAAAGATTTTTAACACACGGGAGGAAATAAAATTGCGGCGTTATACGAGCAAGTTATTTAATTCCCTATTCTTAAATTGGAGCAGATGCTCTTTCCCTACTCCTTTTTCAACTTACGAGACAATATATCTATCTGCTCACGAACCCCGTTTTTTATAGAGCGTTCACGGGTCACCACCTTGATGGCATGAAGCACAGTCGAGTGGTCACGGTTGTAAAAGGCACCGATATCTGCAAGCGAATGATCTGTATATTTGCGGGTAAGGTACATGGCCACCTGACGGGGAAAAGTTACGGTTCTCTTTCTGGATCGCGACATCAGAGCGTCAACGGAAATATTATACTGACAACCAATTAACTCCCGGATAGCTTTCCCATCCAATTGCCGTGGCATTTCCACCAGGTTGCTTAATACATTTTTGATCAGCTCCATGTCAGGGGCAGTCTTTAAGAGGCATGATTTGGCACGAATACCAAGAAGAGCACTCTCAGTTTTTCTTATATCCCCTTTCAGGTGGCGGGCAAGATAATCCACCAGCTCATCATCTAATTTAAAATTATTAGTTTCGGCTTTATTGCGAATAATTCTGACCCTGGTCTCGTAGTCGGGTGCCTCAATACCAGCAATCAGCCCAGAGGTCATTCTTGAGCGGAAATCATCATCTAATCCCTTTAATTTTCGCGGTGCCACAGCCGAGGTAAGGATTACCCTGCGACCTGATTTAATCAGATAGTCAAGAACCATGTTCAGCTCTTCCTGGGTCTTGTTTTTACCAACCAGGGTGTGGACATCTTCAACCAGTAGCATATCGCAATTTTTCACATATTTACGGCTGAATTTATCCATGGTTCTGGTTTTTAAGCTATTGACCATTTCTGCGGTAAACTGCTGGGCCGTCAGGTAGTGGAGCTGGGTTGATGGTGCTGTATCCAGAACCGTATGCACCACTGCCTGGGTGAGGTGGCTTTTGCCAAGACCGGTGCCGGAGTTCATAAACAGACAGTTCCCATAAGTTTTATCTCCCCTGGCAAGGGAGTCACAGGCTGAACGGGCCAGGACATTACTCTCGCCAACCATAAACTGATTAAAAGTGTATCCGGGGTGGAGGGAACGGATACGGTTCTCAACCGGTGTAGTGCCGGGCAGACGAAGCTGCCCCTGGGAGTTGTCTGCTCTTATAGGCTCACCCTTACCGGAAACAATAAACTTAACCGTAACTTGAGTGCCAGCCACTTGCTCAGCGGTGTTTCTGATTAGCTCAAGGTAACGATCTTCAACCCAGGAACAAAAAAAACGATCCGGAGCTGCCAGGGTAATATCCCGTTCGCCAATCTCCTCACAATAAAGAGGCTCAATCCAGAGACCATGTTCATTTTCTGGTAATACCTGCTGCAGAGCCTGTTTGATTGTATTCCACATCATATTTTTCCCTTATTCTTTTAGTCCTTAAATCCTGTATTGATATCTTTCATTCCATAAAGGCAGGCGGCTAACACATTGTGCCTTGGCTTCATGGAATAGAGAGTTGCGATGCACTCTGTCTGAATCACAATTACAGGATTCCTGGTAAAACAAAAATAATATCTCCATAACAACAGGAGGCAAAAAACAGTCCTGTCAGAGAGAAGATACCCGCCCTTTTTTAATTATTTAGTGGGGTATTATTACTTCGGAATAGCTAAAGTGGTCAACGATGATCTGAGCTGATTTACCAAAATATGAAAGATAATATTACACAAAAACAAACCTCTGCTCCAAGCTCGGTTTGGAGAGGACAATCACTCTTAACCTGCCTTAAACCGAAGAAATGTCATTGTCCACAAAAAATACTTATAATATTAGCCTGATAACGGTTGTGTGGGGTAGTTATCAACAAAAGGTTAACAAAAGGTTTAATGGCTGTACATCAATTTTACTACCTAATACTCTAAAATGCTTAATTTTCCAGTTAAGTAAGGCCTGTTTTTTTTATCTGCCTGTGTAGCGGTATTTTTATATGTCCTGGCGGTGAAAGAAAAAATATATTTATTTTTTACGAAAAATTATAGTTGCTGCACTATGTTAATGACCTCCGTGACAAGGATGTTTTTTGCTACCCCTTGGCGACAGGTAAATAACTGGAGTTGACGGAACGGGCTATTGTAAAGACTTCAACCCGGGCAGCTCCGGCATGTTTTAGAACCCGGCTGCATTCCGATACAGTGGAGCCGGTGGTAAATACATCATCAACGAGAAGAATGGTTTTATCGGCCACCATGCTGGAGTTAATACCTGAAACAAATGCCCCTTTAAGATTTCTGCGTCGCTGTTGGCCGCTGAGTGATACCTGGGGAACGGTGGGGCGACGGCGGAGCAAGCCTTGAGTGACAAGACGGTCCTGCCAGTCTGGAAAACACTTCTTTGCAAGCAGTAGAGCCTGGTTGAACCCCCTTTCCTGCAATCGTTTTTTGTGGAGGGGGACAGGAATAATCATATCGGGTTTGCTGAGGCGGGAAAATAATGGGGACTGCCTGATTATAGCAGCAAGAGTTGCAAGATTTCCAAGTTGACCGCTAAATTTAAATTTGACAGTTAACGAGGCCACTACGCCGTGGTAAAAAAAAGGGGCTCTGGCCAGATCAAATGAAAACGAATCAGTTAAACATTCACCGCAAAGATGATCTTCGCCGGAAATAAAAGGGATGCCGCAACAAGTACATAGTGGGGAAGAAATTGGAAAAACTGTGGTCAGGCAGTCTTGGCAGAGAAGAGGGGGACGGGAATGGTAAAGATGCACCTTGCATTCAAGGCAGCGGGGTGGGCAGATCAGGTCGCAAATGGCATCAAATGCAAACATTTATGAGGGGCGTAACAAAAAATAAAACTGAACCCGTATATATCATCAATCGGCCTGTGGTTTTATTCATTCTGTTCTTCAAACTTCTCCATCATTAAGCCCGTTTTAACCCAGATTTGCCCTGGTATCACCGCTCTGCGGTGGTACCCCTTCTGCTTTGTACTCTGCGGATAGAGAGGCCGGATATGCACAGCAGATAGCCGGTTTTGCCTAAGGACGCAGAGAGTCTGAGAGAGCATCACACCGCAGAGCGGTGTGGTGAGGGTAGGTGTCGCTTTTTTGCATTGCACCCCCTCTAACATGTCTGGATCGTCAGGCATTACTTTCATAAAATGACCTGTAGCATTTTAGTATAATCGGTTTGGAAATTTAGAAAAGGGAATTAAATAACTGGGGTGTATAACTCCGCAATTTTCTTGTCTCCATTTAGATATACGGGAGACGGTATAACGGTTAAGCTATATGTTTAAGTTATTTAATTCCCCTTTTCTTACCGCTTAAGCCATGGCTGCCTGCAGGTTTTTGTCCAATGCCGCAAGAAACTCTTCAGTGGTAAGGAATTTCTGCTCCCTGCCAATCAGTAAAGCAAGATCCTTGGTCATCTGCCCGGACTCAACAGTTTCCACACAAACTCTCTCTAAGGTTTCAGCAAAGCCAACCACGGCTGGAGTATCATCAAACCTGCCCCGATAGCTAAGGCCGCGGGTCCAGGCAAAAATTGAAGCAATGGGGTTGGTTGAGGTTTTGTTGCCCTTCTGGTGTTCACGGTAATGGCGGGTTACTGTTCCGTGGGCCGCCTCTGCCTCTATGGTCTTGCCATCTTCGGTCATCAGCACTGAAGTCATTAGGCCAAGTGAACCAAACCCCTGGGCGACTGTGTCCGACTGGACATCGCCATCATAATTTTTGCAGGCCCAGACGAAACCGCCTTCCCATTTGAGAGCTGCGGCCACCATATCATCAATCAGGCGATGTTCGTAGGTGATGCCGGCATCAGCAAATTTTCCAGCAAATTCAGCCTCAAAAATTTCCTGGAAAAGATCCTTGAAACGACCATCATATTTTTTCATAATCGTATTCTTGGTGGATAAATAAACAGGCCAGCCAAGATCAAGACCATAATTCATACATGAACGAGCAAAACCTCGAATGGATTCATCAAGATTATACATTCCCATGGCACAACCGCTGCCGGGGAAATCAAATATCTCATACTCCGTCGGCTCACCGCCACCTGCAGGTTCAAATTTCATGGTCAGCTTGCCCGGGCCGGGAACCAGAAAATCAGTGGCACGGTATTGATCACCAAAGGCATGGCGACCGATAACAATAGGTTTGGTCCAACCAGGCACCAGGCGGGGAATATTGTTGCAGATTATCGGCTTCCTGAACACCGTCCCGCCGATAATATTACGAATGGTACCGTTGGGTGAACGCCACATCTCTTTCAGATCGAATTCTTCCACCCGGTCTTCATCAGGGGTGATGGTGGCACATTTAACCCCGACCCCGTATTTTTTGATGGCATTGGCAGCATCAATGGTTATCTGGTCATTGGTTTCGTCCCGTTTCTGAACCGAGAGATCATAATATTTCAAATCAATATCGAGATAGGGGAGGATCAGTTTTTCTTTGATAAATTCCCAGATAATTCTGGTCATTTCATCTCCATCCAACTCGACAACAGGATTTTTCACCTTGATTTTATCCATGTTACTCCTTTACACAGTTTTTTTTTATTATTATGGTTAACCGAATTTATAAACTTAAAAAACGGACAATAGTCTATTAACAAATAACCGTCAATGGTATGAGTAGTAGGGGCCGGAAAGTTTTCCGCCCCTGCGAAAACAAAAAAATGAACATTCTCCAGCCAATCCGCCAGATTATCTTTATATTTTTCCTGCCGATTCTCACCGCAATTGTCTGTATTCTTGCCCTTTTGGACATGGGCATAAGAAAAACATCCGCTACCACTGCCCAGAAATACCCAAGAGCCTGGGCAAGAATCATTCTGTCCATTACGGGAGTCAGGGTCAGGGTCATAGGGGTTGAAAATCTTGACCCTGAAACGACCTACATTTTTGCCGGTAACCATACCAGCCAGTTTGATATATACAGTTTTCAGGCAGCTTTTCCCCACGATTTCAGGTGGATCGCCAAAAAAGAGTTGTTTAACATTCCTGTTTTTGGTCTGGCCATGCAACGGGTGGGGTTTATCCCCATTGACAGATCAAGGGGCAGGAAAGCCTTAACAAGTCTTAATCTTGCTGCCCAGCGGATAGCAGCCGGCAGCTCCGTGCTTGTTTTCCCGGAGGGGACCCGGAGTAAGGACGGAAAACTTGACAAGTTTAAATCAGGTGCCTTTCTGCTTGCCATAAAATCAGGAGTGCCAGTGGTTCCCATTGGGTTTAACGGTACTTTTTCAATTCTTCCCTCCGGTAAACTCTTTCCCAAAAGTGGTGAAATTATAATCCGCATTGGTAAACCCATATCCACCACGCAGTACAAAACAAAAAACAAACAGGAAATTGCTGAGTTGGTTTACAGTCAGGTGGCTGAACTTCTTGATGATTGACATTTGGACGATCTCCATAATGAGTTGCATTTTTTCCAAGGCATGGCATAATAATGTTTTTTGCAGTAGAATGTGTCGGGTGTAGCCAATTTCAATAAATGGTATTAACAATTTTTTCCCAAAAAGCCATGTCAACAGGTATCTTTATGCAGTCAATATCAGCTTTTCAAAAAGTCAGGCGATCATATATAACTCTGTTAAGCCTTACTTTTATTTTTTTGTTGTCATCTCTTTTTTCCTGCCCTGTCCTGGCATCATCAAAAACAACTTTCCTGCCCTTTAAGATCAATGCCCCGGATAAAAAGGAACTGCAACAGCAGGCTGATTTCATGCTTGCTCAGGTTCTCGCTGACCAGGGCATCGCCATGCTCCCCCGCAAAGAAGCGGAAAAGCTTGTCAGTTATGCTGATACCTGGCCGCCGTCAACAAAAAATCTGCACCTGATAGGTGAGAAAAAAGAGTCTGATTATATTGGGGTTGGCAGTTTAACCAGGATAGGTGAGCGAATAAGTGTTGATATAGCCATTTTTGATCCTTTAAACCCGGACACCTTGCACCGTTCATTTAAGGAAGGCAGGAGTCTGAAAGAGCTGGAAATGGTAATCAGCGAGGCCGTCGCCGATACCCTTAAGTATACCAAGCGGGAATTCATTATTGCTTCCATTGCTCCTGCTGGCAATAAAAAGATTGACTCCGGTGCTATTTTACGAAAAATCAGCACCAAGCCAGGAGATATGTTTAGTCCTTTGGCTCTGCGGGCTGATTTGAAGTCAATCTTTGCCATGGGATATTTTGATGATGTCATTATATCGGTCACGGATACGGCCACTGGCAAGGCTGTTGTTTTTCAGGTTAGGGAAAAACCGGTTATAGGCTCGGTTTTGTTCAGCGGTATAGACGAGCTCTCTGAAGAAGATGTTAAGGAAGCTGTAGATATTAAAGAAAATACCATTATAAACCCAGCTCTTATAAATCTTGGCATCCAACGGATAAGGGCATTGTATAGGTCCAAGGGGTATTTTCATGCTGAAGTTATTGCCGATATTACCCCTTTGACAGAAGAACTGGTGGAGGTTAATTTTCAAATAGAGGAAGGTGAAAAAGTATCCATTCGGGGGATTTATTTTCCAGGCAGTATAACTTTTGATGATTCGGAACTCGAAGATGTTATAGAAACCGGAACCTGGAACTGGTTTTCCTGGTTTACGGAAAGCGGCACCCTGAGAATGGATGTCCTCCAGCAGGATGCCGAGCGCTTATCGGCTTTTTACCATAACCATGGTTTTATTGAAGTAAGGGTCGGTGAGCCTTTGGTTGAGGAGGAAGAAGATAGACTTACCATAAGTTTTCCCATTGAAGAGGGGCCTCGTTACCGGGTGGGAACAGTTGAGATTGAAGGCGATGTTATAAAGGATAAAAATAAATTACTTTACATGTTGGCCATTCGTGATGAAGAGTATTTAAGCCGGCAGGTGTTAAGGGATGATGCCCTGAGGTTGACCGGTCTGTATGCAGAAAGAGGGTATGCTTTTGCCGAGGCAAGACCGGCAATCATAAGGTCAACTGTTAGTAAAAGGGTAGATATTATCTTTAAGATAGACAAGGGGCCGTTGGTTAATTTTGGCCGGGTGGAAATCCGTGGTAACACAAGAACAAGAGATAATGTTATTCGTAGGGATTTAACTGTAAAGGAAGGTGGTGTGTTTGATTCCATAGCAATCCGGGAGTCAAACCAAAAACTGCAGAGGCTTGGGTTTTTTGAATCGGTTTCGGTTGTCCCCCAGCCGACCATGGAAGAAGATAAAATGAATATAATTGTCGATGTCAAGGAACAGTCCACCGGCCAGTTCAGTATTGGTGCCGGTTACAGTTCTTCTGAGTCATTTATGTTTATGGGGAGCATATCCGAAGAAAATCTGATGGGTACAGGAAACCGCCTCTCCCTTTCTGTTAATATGAGCGGAATCAGCACAAGGTTTAATTTAAGTTATACAAATCCCAGATTTATGGATTCAAACATGTCTGCCGGCATTAACCTTTTCAACTGGGAAAAAGAGTATGACGATTATACCAAGGAGTCTGTCGGTGGCGGCGTTCGTTTTGGTCATCCCTTTTATAAAAAATGGTATATCTTTTACGGATACTCAATTGAAAACACAAAGTTGAGTGAAATTTCTCCAAACGCTTCCCAGGCAATCCTGGATTCGGCAGACATAAACCTGACCAGTGCCATTCATGCCCGCCTGGTAAAAGATACCCGTAACCGGAGAATCTTTGCCACGGAAGGTTCAAGGCATACCCTGTTTGTTAAGAAGGCCGGGGGCTGGCTGGGTGGTGACGCTGAGTACACTAAGGTGGAGGCTGCAACTGCCTGGTATGCTCCCCTTTTATGGGAAACAGTTTTTCATGGCAGATTGACTGCCGGTCAGGCCTTTGGCGATGATAAAAAGTTTCCTGTATATGAGCGGTTTCATCTTGGCGGGATGGACAGTATCCGCGGTTTTGGTTCTTCTGAGATCAGTCCCCTCGATCCGATAACCGGGGAAAAAATAGGTGGTGACAAGATGTGGTATACCAACCTCGCCATTCAGTTCCCCCTGATTAAAGATGCCGGTCTCCATGGTGAAGTCTTTACCGACCTTGGTAATGTCTATGCAATGGAAGACAGCTGGGATCTGAGTGACTATAAACATACTGCCGGTGTTGGTTTCCTCTGGATGTCTCCCATGGGGCCGATCAGAATTGCCTGGGGATATAATCTTGACCAGAAAGAGGGCGAAGATACTTCAAACTGGGATTTCACCATGGGCGGATCGTTCTAAGAGCATCCCCTGAAAATCATAAAAGCAAAGGTTTCTCTCTCGTTTCTCGTTCCCACGCTCCTGCGTGGTAACGAAGGATGCCTTCCCACGCAGAGCGTGGGAAGGAGAAACCTGTCCCCTGTAACCTGTAACCTGTAACCTGTAACCTGATCGTGCTACCAATCTTAAACCTGCTGGGCAATAAACCTGAAGCCTTTAATGTCACCGGCATGGCCGGGGGCAGTGCCGCCCTGTTTCTTGCCAGGGCTGCGGAAAAACTTAAAAAAACTGTCTGCTGCATAGTACCCTCTGATGAGCAGATGGAGATAATGGCCAGGGATATCTCCCTGTTCACTGATGTTCCCATTATAACTTATCCAAGCTTTGAAATACCCCCATATGCGACCCTGTCTCCGGATCCTGCCACCAGCGGCATCCGGCTGGCTACTCTCTACCGGCTTAAGAGCAACCTGGAAGCGGTAATTGTTATCACCTCAATTGAGGCAGTCCAGCGGCGGGTGCTGCCCGGACAGGTTCTTGAAGATAGAGCTGAGTTGATCATAAGCGGTGAAGAGGTTGACCGTGAAGATTTGCTTAATTCGCTTTGTTCTTTGGGTTATGAACTCACCGATATGGTTCGCCAGAACGGTGATATATCGGTAAGAGGCGGGATTATTGATGTCTTTGCACCGGCAACAGGAGAATTTTCTTCCCCTTTTCCCCTCCGTCTTGATTTTTTTGGCGACACCCTGGAATCAATCCGCTCCTTTGACCTTATAACTCAACGCTCCTTAAATGAAGTTGACGAGGCCATTCTTTTACCGGCAACAAACCTCCTTTTCCCGCCAAAAAACAAAGATGATATGTGGCTCAAGTTTCTTGAGCAGGAAATTGGTAGATATGGTTGGTCAGAAGACGAGAAATCTCATCTCTTAAATCAGTTTAGAACCGGACTAAAACCTGCCGGTGGTGAATTTTTACTGCCTCTGTTTTATAACCATAAATACCGGTTGCAGACATTCTTTGATTATCTGCCCGGTAATTCCCTGCTGGTGAGCGTTGATCCGCCTGCCTGCAAACAGCAGACAGCTTTGCTCGGCGAGAGGATCTTTGCAAACTATAATGAAGCCCTTGAACTTAAAACCCCGGTTTTGCCGCCGGATATGCTTTTTATCACCCCGGCTGAGCAGGAAAAATATTTCAGCCGCCATTGTCTGATTTCACTCTGCCGTCTCCCTGACCCCGACGGTAGAGTGAAACAAGTTGAGACAGCCTGTGGCGATCATGGCCTGATTGCCCAGGAAATAGAGTTGCAACGGCAAAAAAGAGGGCTACTGGCTCCGCTGATTGATCGTTTAATTAAATGGTTAGAGAGAAAAGATACCACCCTGATTGCCTGCAAATCAAAAAGGCAGATGGAGCATATCGAGGAGCTGTTTACCAATTACAATTTGACGGTAGAACCTGTCAGTTGTCCCATTGAACCGGCCAGGCTGCGTCCAGGTGTTATCTATCAAGCTGTCCACCCGCTCAGCCGGGGGTTTGATTTAAAGAGTGAAAAAATTCATATTCTCTCGGCAAATGAACTCTTTGGCGAAAAACGGCTTCTGAATAGCGCCCGCAAACAAAAAAAACGCCATGGCAAACCAGTTCAGATTGAAACCCTGTCCACAGGCGACATTGTTGTTCACCGCGACCACGGTCTGGGGGTATTCTGCGGTCTCACCAATATGGAGTTTGCCGGGCGACACACCGATTTCATGGAAATTGAGTATCAGGGCGGCGATAAATTATTTGTGCCGGTGGACAGGCTCCACTGGGTCAGTCGCTATCAGGGGTTAAGCGATCAGCAGCCCCGCTTGGATAAGCTTGGCTCAAACAGGTGGCAGACCACCAGAAAAAAAGTAACCGATGCGGTCTGGAAGACAGCCCACGAACTCCTTGAAATTTACGCCCGTCGGGAAATGAGAAAAGGGTATCAATTCTCTTTGCCCGGTACCATCTATCAGCAGCTCGAAGAATCTTTTCCCTACGAGGAAACCCCGGATCAGGCCGGAGCCATTGACGATGTAATTGCTGACATGACCAGTACTCAGCCCATGGATCGTCTTGTCTGTGGGGATGTTGGTTACGGCAAGACTGAAGTTGCTGCCCGTGGGGCATTTAAAGCCATTGAAGACGGGTTTCAGGTTGCTATTCTGGTTCCGACCACTGTCCTTGCTGAGCAACATGCGACTTCGTTCAGAGACAGATTTAAGGGGTTTGCGGTGGAGGTGGCATGTCTTAACAGGTTTCGCAGCCATGGTGAACAACGCAAAATAATTGCCGGACTTGGCGATGGAAGCATCGATCTTGTTATTGGTACCCATGCTTTACTGTCAAAAAAGATCAGCTTTGCCAAGTTGGGTTTATTGGTTGTTGATGAAGAACATCGTTTCGGAGTCACCCATAAAGAAAAAATAAAAAAATTAAAAAGTGAAGTTGATGTCCTGAGCATGACAGCTACCCCAATTCCAAGAACTCTGCAAATGTCTCTTTTGGGTATCCGTGACTTATCCATCATCTCCACACCGCCGCAGCAGAGACGCGCTGTTAAAACATTTCTTGCCCGCTATGAAAGCCTTGTCATAAGAGAAGCGGTATTAAAAGAGATGCAGCGGGGCGGTCAGGTATTTCTTGTCCATAACCGGGTCAAATCGCTCAGGCGGGTGGCAGAGGAACTCGCAGAACTTGTACCCCAGGCCAGAATTGGTATCGGTCACGGTCAGATGCCGGCCAGCCAGATTGAGGAAGTCATGGTCAAATTTATAAACCATGAAATTGATGTTCTGGTCTGCACCACCATTATTGAATCAGGCCTGGATATAAGTAACGCCAACACCATTATCATTAACCGGGCCGACCAGCTTGGTCTTGCCGATATCTATCAACTTAGGGGCAGGGTGGGGCGATCTTCCCGCCAATCTTTTGCTTATCTCCTCGTTCCATCCCTTGATAAACTTAGTAAAAGTGGTCAGAAACGGCTGCGGGCATTAATGGATGCCTCCGAATTGGGCAGTGGCTTTAAACTGGCGATGAATGATCTTCAGATTCGCGGTGGCGGCAACCTGCTTGGTGTCTCCCAGTCCGGTCATATTGCTGCGGTTGGCTATGATCTTTATCTTGATCTTCTCCAGGCGACAGTGGAAGATTTGAAACAGCGAAGGGATAAAGGGATCAGCCTTGAAATTATTGACCCAGAGGTAAATCTTAAAATATCCGCTTATATTCCCGATAAATACATTCCGGATACCAGCCAGCGGTATCATTTTTACAGAAGGTTGTCTGCCGCCGGCAGCAAAGAGCCTGCTATTCTCACCGACCTTGTCGATGAAATGGAAGACCGTTATGGCAGCCTGCCGGAGGAAACCCGCAATCTCTGCCGTCTTATTGAGCTTAAATATCCTTTGCGGGAGTTGGGAATAATAAAACTTGAGCAGGGGCCTGATAGTTTTATATTTA
>CAZEMY010000012.1:0-19422 GCA_964513405.1 uncultured Desulfobulbaceae bacterium | reverse complement strand
GCATCCACACTTCAAGATTCATAATTCCTTGTTCGACATTCGATATTCAAAAAAACTTTTTAATTGCCAGAAAACCAGTCAAAACTTATGGGACAGGGTATTAGTTATCCACAATGGCTCCCACCAGGTCATAAATATGGGTTTCGCTGATACGCACCGGCACTATATCCCCCGGACTGGCCTGGCCATCGTTAATATAAACGCAACCGTCTACTCCGGGGGCCTGGTATCTTGTTCGCCCCTCAAGAAGTAAATCTGTTTCTGAACTTAAGCCCTCAATCAACACCGGCTCAACCTTGCCGGTGAATTTTTTCATCTTTTTCGAACTTATATTCATTTGAGTGTTCATCACCCTTTTATAACGGAGTTCCTTCTCTTCATCATCAATTTTATCGGGTAATCCATGGGCGGGACATTCTTCCTCATCCTGATACTGAAACACCCCGACATGATCCAACTGCCACCGTTTGAGACATTCAACAAGCAGATCAATATCTTTATCAGTTTCCCCTGGGAAACCAACGAGAAAAGTACTTCTCAAAGCACAGTCCGGCAGATAACTCCGAATCATGTCAATAAGGTTATCCAAACATTTAAGCCCATAATGACGGTTCATCATTTTCAGAACCCGATCACTGACATGCTGAAAAGGTATATCAAGATAGGGAACTATTCTTTGGTTTTCTGCCATCAACTCAAGCAATGCTTCGCCGGTTGTTGCAGGGTATAAATAGAGAAGACGAATCCAGGGAATATCAGTAGTGGCCAGCAACCGCTTGAGAAGAAAGACCAGTTCCTGTCCACCGTCAAGGTCATTACCATAAGCCGTTAAGTCCTGGGCTATAAGGCTGAGTTCCTGAACTCCCTGACCAGCAAGCCGCCCAGCTTCAAGGATCAGATCATCAACAGGGCGGCTGCGGAGTCTTCCCCTAATGGAAGGGATCAAGCAGTATGAACAACGATTATCACACCCTTCGGTAACCTTCAAAAAAGCCTGAAAAAAATCACCGGATAACCTGCGGGGAGTTGCTGAACTCATCAAAAATGTCGGTTCCTGTAGATAAACAGATGGCTGGTCGCCATCCATCAAACCTTTAACCAGCCTGTCTATTTCTCCCGCTCCGTTAATGCCAACAAAGAGATCAACATCTGCCAGCTCTTTTGCCAGTTCCCCGCCATATCTCTGGACAAGACAACCAGCAACCACCAACTTTTTATCGGGCAATTGCTGCTTATACTTGAGAAGTCCCAAAATTTCATCAACAGCCTCCTCCACCGCCGGTTGAATAAATCCACAGGTGTTGACAAGAAGGAGGTCTGCATCGGCAGGGTCTTCTACCACAAGATAGCCGTCATTTTCCAGTAATGCCAGCATCACCTCAGAGTCAACCAGATTTTTAGCACAGCCAAGGCTGACGAGATGCATGGTTTTTTGTTTATTCATATTCACTTTTTTATAATCACTTTAACCTTTTCGTTCCCACGCAGGAGCGTGTGAACGAGGGCACCTTAAAGCCTTTCCCGGGGCAAACCCTATTGCAGATACAGGCAAAAAAGCTGCACATCCTAAACCAAAAACAAAGAAAGGGGACTGCAGCAACACCGCAGTCCCCTTAAACAGCAACCGATTATTATCGGTTGCTTACATTTACTAACCTGTTAACCCAGCAACGGATTTGCATAAAGAAGAAGAAGGGCAATAACCAGACCATAAATAGCAATAGCCTCAATAAGAGCCATACCAAGAATCATAACAGTAATGATTCCACCCTTTGCTTCCGGGTTACGAGCAACACCACTACAAGCAGAGCTTAAACCAGTACCCATACCAATACCTGCACCTGCACCTGCAATCCCAATTGACAGGGCGGCTGCAATACAAATCAATCCAATGTAAAGATTTTCCATTTCGCTGCTTCTCCTTAAAAAAATTATATAAGTTGGCCTTCTTCTACAACACAACTACAGTTGTGTAATATTAAACATTATTAATGGGCTGGTTCCAATGCCTGGGCACAGTACAGGGTGGCAAGAAGAAGAAAAACAATTGCCTGTATTGCTGAGAGCAGTGTACCAAGAGCAAGGATTGGCAAGGGTGCAAAATATGCACCAGCCAGCGTAATAAGTACCCCTAATAAAACCTTCTTGGCAAACATGTTACCAAAAAGACGCATGGAGAGGGATAAGAGACGAGCAAAGTTACTAATTAACTCAAGAATAATCATAAATGGTGCCATTACCGGGATTGGTCCGGTAAAATGCTTGTAGTACTTGAGACCATGGGCACGAAAGCCAAGAACATGATGGGCTACCCAGACTATAACAGTCAGCCCTACGGTAATATTAAAACTTCCTGTCGGGGATGTAAATCCAGGAATAAGACCAATCATATTAGCTACAAAAATATAAAGAAAAAGTGTCGCTAACATTGGAAAGAGCATGAGAGCATTTTCTTCACCGAGATTTTCAGCAAGAAAATCTTTCAAACCACCAATAATAACCTCCCAGAAATTCTGACCACTACCGGGGATAAGTTCCACCTTATCCATGGTTAACTTTGGCATAATGATCAAAAAAGCCATAACTAACCAGGTATATGTCATATAAGGCTGACATAATTTTTCCAGCAACCCGTCACCAATGGGCCCATAGGGTACCGGCAACCCTATCTGGTCGAGAATAAGAGAAATAAACAATATCGGTTTTTCCATGGCCTACACACCCTCCTGTTGTAGCGAATATATCTTATGCCCCTTAACCACACCAACAATAATAATACTAAAGACAATGATTGACAAACCAACCAAAAGACCAACCATGTTAACGCCTATCTTGGCCACTGCTATAAAAATCAGCAAACCAAGCACAGCAAGTCTTGCATAAAACTTTATAAAAAACTTTATTTTATCAATCCGCCGGATAGTTTCCGTACCGCTTGACCCATCGGCAATTCGATTGGCAATCTGTTCTATATCCCGTTTTAACAAATAGAAACTTAGATTAACAAGAACAGCACCAATCAAAACTGACCTGGCAAAGTACCAGTCATACCAAAGCCAGCCGGCAACAACAAAAACACATGATAAAATAATACTGCAATAAACAATATAACGCATCAGGAGAACTGCCGGATCAGATAATCGGCTCAGTTCCCCGTTATTTTCCTTGCCACAACTGCCTTGCATGGTTTTATTTTTTATTTTGCAATTCACGGCTAACCACCTTCCAGAGGTTTCTAAACCCGGCCACTATCCCAAAGGCAAGAAAGGTAAGAGTAAACCAGGGGGCTGTGCGACCATCAAAGACTTTTTGATCAAGATACCAACCCATCCCAAAGCCAATCATAATGGAACAGACAAACATCAGACCAACCTGACTATGCCTGGCAAGCTCACTAAACATCTCCCGTCGTTCTTTCGACATAAGCCCTCCCGTACCGCTCAAGCTTTAAAAATGCAAACAAGAAGTAGCACGCAACCACTGCAAAAGCAATGTTTTTTTTCATCAACCTACCATTTTTTTGAATGACCATTCAGTCATTGCCAACGCTTTCTCCAGTGAGTCCCTGTCATGGGCAACTGACAAAAAAGAGGCCTCAAACTGTGAAGGTGCAAGCCAGACACCGGATTCCAACATCTGCCTGAAATGAACACCATACCTTGCGGTATCCGCCTTCATGGCAGATATAAAATCAGTCACCGGCTCGTTGGTAAAAAAACAGGTCATCATTGAACCAATCCGGTTACAGACGGTATCAACCCAGATATTTTCACCGATGCGGGCAAACCTTTCCCCAAACCACTCGCTTTTTTCTTCCAGTTCTTCATAAAAACCCGGCTTGCGAAGCTCTTTAAGTAGAGCGAGACCAGCAGCCATGGCCAAAGGGTTACCGGACAAGGTTCCAGCCTGATATACCGGCCCGTCAGGTGCAACCTGATCCATAATATCCTTCCTCCCCCCATACGCCCCAACAGGAAGACCGCCGCCAACAATCTTACCAAGACAGGTTAGGTCAGGCATTATGGAAAACCGCTCCTGAGCTCCACCAAGGGCAAGACGAAAGCCAGTGATAACTTCATCGAAGATCAAAACAATACCAAGTTCAGTGGTCAAGTCACGAAGAGCCTGCAAAAATGCCATATCAGGAACGACTACCCCCATATTGCCAGCCACCGGCTCAACAATTACACAGGCGATCTCGCCACCTCTGTCCCGCATGGTCTTTTTAAACTCTTCAACATTGTTATAGGGTATGGATATAGTATTTTTAACAATATCCTCCGGCACCCCGGGACTCCCCGGAATGGCAAGGGTCATCAGCCCGGAACCGGCTTTAATAAGAAACGAGTCCGCATGGCCGTGGTAACAACCATCAAATTTGACAATCCCATCCCGTCCCGTAAATCCCCTCGCCAACCTGACAGCACTCATGGTCGCCTCGGTGCCGGAGTTAACAAATCTTACCTTGTCCATGGAGGGAACCGAGTCACAAACCAGCTCAGCAAGATCAACCTCAAGCGGAGTAGGGGCACCAAAACTTGTCCCCATCTCTGCAGCCTCGCCTATCGCCTTAAGCACTGCCGGATGGGCATGACCAAGAATCATCGGCCCCCAGGAGCCGACAAAATCTATATAGGAATTCCCATCAACATCTATCACATTACAACCAGAGGCCTTCTCTACAAACAACGGGTCACAACCAACGGATTTACAGGCCCGCACTGGAGAGTTTACCCCCCCGGGAATCACCAGTTGGGCTCGTTTAAAAAAATCATGGGAGTTCTTTGTATTCATTATTTTCACCAGTTATATATGAAAAAAATCAGATAAACGACAAAGGGCAGATGGGCAAACTCCGAAACCGGAAATAAGAAGTAACAAGAATGATATTCATCAACCATAATTACAATCCTTCATGCCCCTGCTGAAAACAGAGTATCACAAAAAAATCCGGGCGACTATCATAAACTGGAATTTTTACTTGTCATCCATGTTGGTACACAGTAAAGTGATGCCTAAGTATTTTATACAATATCTGTATATGTTCAATCTTGCAAAGGTACTTCAAGGTTTCCATCACCATAAACGAGCTGTATACATTAGAAGGAGAAAAAACATGGCAAGTGACAAGATATTCCAGGTATCAGATGATGATTTCGATGAAAAGGTAGTTAAAAACACTCTTCCCTGTCTCGTTGACTTCTGGGCTCCTTGGTGTGGACCCTGTAAGGCTATCGGACCGGTTATTGATGAGCTTGCGGAGGAGTTTGACGGAAAAATTATCATCACCAAAATGAATGTTGATGATAATCCGGTTACTCCTGGTAAATTCGGTCTTCGTGCCATACCAACCCTGATTCTCTTCAAAGACGGGGAAGTAGTGGACAAGGTAACTGGTGCTGTCGGCAAATCTCAGCTCGTTGATCTTATTAATAAAGCTCTGTAAACAAAAATAAACAAAAAATGAACACCGATTACCAACTCATCATAATCGGCGGAGGGCCAACTGGTCTTACCGCTGGTCTTTATGCTGCCAGAGGGCGCATAAAAGCCCTCCTTATCGAAAAAGGGGCAACCGGCGGCCAGGTTCTCCTCACCGACTGGGTGGACAATTATCCAGGATTCAAGGATGGTATCAGTGGTTTCGACCTAGTTGAAAAGATGACGGAACACGCCGATCGTTTTGATCTGGAAAAACGATTCGCAGCAGTCAGCTCGCTTGACCTTAAAGGTGAAACAAAAACGGTATTCCTGGAAAACGGGGAATCCCTGACCGCCCAGGCGATTATTATTTCTACAGGTGCGAGACCGCGTCCTCTTGATGTCCCCGGTGAGAAGGAGTTTGCCGGTCTGGGAGTTTCCTACTGTGCCACCTGCGACGGTCCATTTTATCGTAATCGTGAAATAGCAGTGGTTGGAGGTGGCAACACCGCTATCCAGGAAGCTATCCACCTGACAAAATTTGCTGACAAGGTGACAATCATTCATCGGCGGGATGAACTGCGGGCCACTAAAATTCTTCAGGAAAAAGCCTTTGCCAACGATAAAATAAATTTTATCTGGGACAGCACCGTCAAGGCCATTGAAGGGGATGCAGATGGAGTCAACAGGTTACAGATAACCAATAAAAGTGGAGAGCTATCTTCCATTGATGTAACCGGATTTTTCATTCTTATAGGGGTAATTCCCAACAATGAAGTCCTTCCTCTTGACCAGTTGGAAACAGACCCCGGCGGTTTTCTGATTACAGATAACGAAATGCTGACCTCCATTGCCGGGGTGTTCGCAGCCGGTGACATTCGCGACAAACAGTTTCGCCAGATAATCAATGCGGCTGGTGAAGGAGCCACGGCAGAATTATCGGCGGAACAATACCTTGCCAACCTTGCATGATGAGCATGCCATACAACAATAGCAGCAAAACCTCCTCCTCTGCCATTGGCAAACTATGCCGAATCACCGTTATCCTCTCTCTGCTCTTTGGGCTGGGTGGGTGTGCAACCTTTGACGGGATGTTTGATAAAGTAACCTTTGGCAGAGACGGCGATGAAACAAGCGGACAACAGGTAGCCGAGACCCTGATTATTACTGGAATGGAGGCGTTTAATGAGGGTGATTATTACAATGCTCTCAAGGCCTTCAACCAGATCCTTGAAAGTTACCCCTTCAGCCCGGAGGCAATGCTTGCCGAGTTGAAAGTTGCAGACAGTCATTTTTATCGGGGAGAGTATTTAGAAGCCAAGGCTCTCTATCTGGAGTTCGGAGAGAGACACCCAACCAACGAAGCTATTCCCTATATCATGTTTCAGGTCGGTCGCTGTGACTTTCGCCGTGTTGACCGCATAGACAGGGATGTTTCCGGGGCAAGAGACTCTATACAGAGCTTTTCCCGCCTGTTGCGGGCATTTCCTCATTCACCTTACACAAGAGAAGCAAAAGCATACATCAAGGCAGCAAAAACTTTCCTGGTGAATCATGAATATTCAGTTGCCGTTTTCTATGTCAGGACAGAGCAATACAGACAGGCCGAGTACCGACTCCGATACCTGATAAACATGTATCCAGATTCAACCATCACCCCAAAGGCAATAAAACTGTTAGGGAGGCTGGAAGCTGGAACTCCGCCAAAATGGGGCATTAGAAAATGGTTGCCGAGCATGACCATGCCGCGTCTTGATTTCTGGGGTGATGATGATGGAGATGATGGAGAAAAGCATCTTGTTCCGCCATCTGAACCCGTACTTGACCAGGATGTTGGTATAGTTGACCTGTAGAGACAAAGTAACGAAGTTCTCTACAGGCAGGTTCACTGCTCAGAGTCAACCATTACTTCTTCTCCCTGGTCAAAAGAAAGACGCATGGCCCGCACAGGGCAGCCGGTAACACAGAGGCCACAACCCGTACATTTTTCCACATCAAAAGAAACTCTCATTGAAGGACGGTCTATATAAAGAGCCCCAACAGGACAAATTCCGGTGCAGGCACCACACTGAAAGCACCGTTTTTCATCCCTGCTGATCCTTGCCGCTAATCGCTCAACCTGTACACCAATCCCTTTCAGATATGTCAAAGCATCCCGGACATTCTCTTTATTTCCCTTCAACTCCAAAACCATAATCCCATCCCGCTGGGGACGGATATCTGCTTTAAGGATATTACACTCCACCGCGTACTTCTTAACCAGCATATATATAATTGGCTGGTCTGAGGTTTCCTTCGGATAACGAAGAAAATATGTTCTCGTGTACATAGTTTTTTATTCCTTTTTAAAGGCGGGGGGAACCTTGAAGGTTTTCCTTTCGGAGTTCCACAAACCCGCTTAAGAGACCGATCAGGATTGACACAACCAGCCGGCAACTTTACGGGCAAGAATATTCAAATCCACCTCTGTATCCAGAACAAGCAAATGATCACCATTTACTTCGTCCGGTAATTCAAAGATATCCTTTTGACGGATGAAAATCTGCCAACGCCCGTCAGAAACGGCTTCCGGATCAAGCCTCCGCATTTCAAGCCTTTTCCTGGTCTCCTCATCAGAACACTGGCAGAGAACAAAACGAACAGAAACCCCGGCAAACGCTCCGCACCGTACAACTAACTCCCGCTCGCGACGACTGGCATAAGAACCATCCAAAACCACTCCTCTGCCCTGCTTAAGCATTGTTGCCGATTGATCAAGCATGGACTGATAAGTGCGTCTCGTCATTTCCGGGGTATAAATTCCTTCCCCCATACCGGCCGGTTTATTCTCTGTTGCACCAATGTCAAGCAGCTCCTTACGGACCCGATCAGTATTTAAATAAGATACCTGTTCTCTGTGGGCATAAGCCTCTGCCAAGGTCGATTTACCGGAGGCAATCAAACCAAAGAAAACAACTATCCCTTCCATCTCTTCACCCCCTGCCGGCATAAGTACAGGCGAGCTTGAAATATCTGCCACCATCTGAAAATAATTTTTCTTTTACCTCGCCGGAAACGGCCGGGTCAGCTGCCGTGAACAGACTTATCTTTCCCCTGACCACAGCCCGGTAACAGGTGTAAAAATTCAACATGTTACGCAAACCATCATCACCAGACTGCTCACAAAACCGGTCAATAAAAAACTTTGCCAGCTCCCCCTGACCATGAAAATCAAGATCCATGGCCAGAAAAGCCACATCACTTGCCACATCACAGTAGCGAAAGCGTTGGTTAAATTCTATGCAGTCGTAAATGTACACCTTATCGGCAAGGCATATATTGGCAGAGTAAAGGTCACCATGGCAATCTCTGATCTTCCCCCGCTCAATTCGCCCCTCAAACAGCTCTTTTCCAGCAAGCACAGAGCGGGCATAAGTTGAAATTTCCACGAGCTGCTCTTCCGACAGGGCAGAACCACCAACAAACTCCTTGAGCTGATCAAAGTTTTCAAGGACATTAACCGCCACAGCATCTGCCCTGCCAAAGCCATCAATCTCCTCTCCTTTACTGGCTTGCTCATAAAATGGCACCAATGAGGCAACAATCTCTTCAATATCCTTTTTTTTCAATTCACCTCGCTCAATAACCTTAGACATCATCCGCTCTTCCGGCATTCTTTTCATTTTAATGCCATATTCTACAACTTCACCATCTCCGTCAAGAACGAACCCCTCCCCCTGCCGGCTGACAGTTACGAGTCCCAGGTAAATTTCAGGACATAATCTCCGGTTAAGCAGCAACTCCTGCTCACAACAGTACTTCCTTTTTTCCCGGGTGGAAAAATCCAAAAAACCAAAGTCAACAACCTTCTTGAATTTATAAACAAATTCCCCTCCCAACAGAACAAAAGAAATATGAGTCTGAACAAGCTCCACCTTATCCACCTCGTGGGGATAAGCCCCCGGAACAAGAAGAGCTTGGATATATTCAGGATATGCCGTATCTGTCATGTAGTCCTCCATTTGTTTTTTTGCATATAAGAAGTCGAGTTAACGAATTTATAAACTGGACGATTATCAATGGTCGTAAGAATATAAAATGCAGTGAAAAATGATTCTTATAATTAACTTGGTAAAATTAAGCCATATCTTTATTCTTACAAGCCCCTGGGTACTATCTTCAATGTACCATAGATATTACCGAGCTGAAATATTGACAAAACAATATATAATCAGTACTATTTTTTGAGATATCATACTTCACCTGATAACCTATAAGTGGTAACCCTATAATGAACCAGCAAAATCTCCGTGACCTTTTACAGTCCCTGCAAGCCGGCAATCTTGATATAGATGCGGCAATCAGCAGTTTACGCCACCTTCAGGGAGAGTCTCTTCCCTCAGCCCAGCTCGACCATCACCGCTGCCTGCGAACTGGTATTCCGGAAGCGGTTTTTGGTGAATCAAAAACTGATTTGCAGATTATCGAAATCCTTACCGCCCAATTAAAGCAACCCCAGCCGGTGCTGGCAACCAGAATATCGGCAGAAAAAGCTGAAACTGTTTGTGTAGCTCTGCCGGAGCTTACCTGGCACAGGGAAGCCGGAATGCTTACCGGCAATGATCAGCATATCCCCAGCCGCAACAAAAATATTACCGCTGTACTCGTCACGGCCGGGACATCAGATAAGCCGGTTGCAGAAGAGGCAAGAGTTACCTTAAAAAGTCTTGGCTGGAATAGCAGCTCAATCTACGATTCGGGAGTTGCCGGCCTGCACCGTATTCTTGCCCACCAGCAAGCCCTCCAGGAAGCCAAGGTCATCATTGTCGTTGCCGGCATGGAAGGAGCTCTGCCATCGGTGGTTGCCGGCATGACCCCAGCCCCGGTAATAGGTATACCTACTTCAGTTGGTTACGGTACGGGCAAGGGCGGATTTTCTGCTCTTCTGGGTATGCTGAACACCTGTGCTCCCGGTCTTGCCGTGGTCAACATAGACAATGGGTTTGGTGGTGCATGTATGGCTTCTGCTATCCTCCGCAACAGCGAATGACTCTCTTTGTCCAGCTCCCTTATGCTAAAAAAAAAATCTTTTCACTTCAAAAACACAAAAAAAACAAATTCTCCATTGCACTATAATGTTTGCCATCATATAATCTCTCTTTTTTAGTAAAAAATCCTGTCCGAAAAATAAACAGCGATGAAAAACTACATATTTATCTTATTGTTTTTCCACTCTGAAAAACCGGCAGCGAAAACCAGGAACCAAAATAACAACCGGATATCTCATGAACACAACCCTTAAACTAAAGCTCGCCCTTCTTTTATCCATTATCATTTTTGCAGGCATGGTACTGACCCCCTCATTCTACCCCGGAGTTCCGGACTGGTGGAACAAGTACCTGTCGCCGGGCAAGCTGAAACTTGGTTTGGATCTCCAGGGTGGAATGCACCTGATCCTCAGGGTTGATCTTGAAAAAGCTGAGGAGAACTCACTTGATCTTGCCGCATCCGACTTAAAGGATGCCTTGTCAGATAAAAATATCACTGCGGTTCGCCTTAAATCCGATAACCCGCACGAAGTTATCTTTACCCTGCCAAATACCGGAGCCGTGGAAACCGTCAACACCGTCATAAAAGACGATTTCGACAACCTTGACATTACTGTTGATGCTACCCCCGGAGCGTTCCCCAAGATCACCGTAAAACTCACCAAAGCAGAAATAGATTTCATCCATACCAATGCGGTCAATCAGTCAGTGGAAATTATCCGCAACAGAATCGATCAGTTCGGGGTGACCGAGCCGGTAATTCTCCGTCAGGGGGAAAACAATATTATTGTCCAGCTGCCTGGAATCAAAGACCCTGAGCGGGCTTTGGACCTCATTGGCAAAACTGCCCAGTTAGGTTTTAAAATGGTGGCAGATGATGCCGGCATTGATCTTAACCAGCTGATAGATAAAGCCATCAAGTCCGGACAGTGGCAGGAGGGAGACAACAGAAAACAACTCAATATGGCTATCCAGCCTCTGCTTCCAGAAAACACGGAAATATATTTCCAACCCATTCTTGATCCCCGAACAAATGAGGAGACAAGAACTCCAATCCTACTTCACACTCAACTGATGATGACCGGCGAGATGGTCAGAAATGCCCAGGTTCGTTTTGGCGGCACCTTTAATGAACCCTTTGTCAGCCTTGACCTAACCAACCGTGGCGGCAAGATTTTTGCCAGTATTACCGAAAAGAATGTTGGTAAACGCCTCGCCATTGTCCTTGATGAAGTGGTCCGTTCCGCCCCGGTGATCCGGGAAAAAATCCTCGGTGGCAGTGCCCAGATATCCGGCAATTTTACCCCTGAAGAGGCCACCGACCTTGCCATAGTTCTCCGGGTAGGAGCATTGCCTGCCCCTGTAGATATAATTCAAAACCTGACCGTCGGGGCAAGTCTTGGTCAGGATTCAATTAACAAAGGACTGACATCTGGTATTTTTGGTGCCTTTATGGTGCTGATTTTCATGGTTATTTATTACCGGCTCTCCGGGATAATTGCCAATTTTGCCCTTACCCTGAATATATTCCTTCTCTTTACCGGGCTGGCCATGCTAAGTGCCACCCTGACCCTGCCGGGTATTGCCGGAATCATCCTCTCCATAGGTATGGCGGTTGATGCCAATGTCCTTATATTTGAGAGAATCAGGGAAGAGTTTGCCCTTGGTAAATCAGTGAAATCCGGGGTTGATGCCGGCTTCAACAAGGCATTTCTGTCCATTGTCGATTCCCAGATAACCACCCTTATAACCGCCATGGCCCTGTTCCTGTTCGGAACCGGCCCAATCAAGGGATTTGCCATTACCCTGTCCCTCGGCATTATTTTCAATCTCTTTGCCGTCTTATTTTGCAGCAGAATGATCTATGAAACCCTTTACTCCACCCGAAAACTGAAAAAGCTGAATTTTATGAGGTTTATCAAAAAACCTGACTTTGATTTCATGAAGATGCGAAAAACCGCGTTTATGTTTTCCGCAGTTCTGGTGGCATTTGGAATGTTCTCTTTTATTGAGATATTGAGGGGAGAGGCCAATATGGGGGTGGATTTTGCCGGTGGCTCACTGCTACAGTACAAAACCGACAAATCTTTTGAACTTGAAGATATCCGTGAATCATTTGCAAAAAACGGTTTTCCCAGCATAGACCTTCAAGAGGTAACCAACGAACATAGGTTGATCGTCAAGGTGAAAAAATCTGAAGAAACCATCGCCCATCTCGCAGACGAAATAACCGTGATACTGCACGAAAACCATCCTGAAAAACAGTTCTTCCTGGAAATCCAATCAGAAATAGGCTCTTCTGTGTCAGCCGTCCTGCGTAACCGGGCTATCCAGGCCATCGCCATCGCCCTGCTGGGAGTTCTCTGCTATCTTGCCATCCGTTTTGACTTCAGCTTTGGCTTGGCAGCTGCAGGTGCCACCTTTCACGATGTTCTGGTGGTTCTCGGTATATGCTGGCTACTCGGGGTGGAAATAAACCTTCTTCTCGTCACAGCCCTGCTCACCTTGGCGGGTTACTCGTTAAATGACTCGGTGGTCGTCTTTGACCGCATCCGGGAAAATTTACGCAAGATGAAAAACTCAGATTTTTTTACGATCATTAACACCAGTATCAACCAGATACTTGGCCGCTCCATTGTGACCTCACTTACTACCTGTATGGTACTTTCATCCTTGTTTATATTCGGCGGCTCCGCAATTAAGGATTTTTCATTTGCTCTGCTAATCGGGGTATTAGTTGGTACTTATTCGTCAATCTTTATTGCCAGCCCGCTTCTCGCCTTAAAAAAACGAGACATAAACGAACATGTTGAAAAAGTAGCCTTTAAAGGAAAATATGATGTCTGAGATATTTATGGATAATATGCAACCCATAAACAGCTCTGATAATTTTTATTTTGACTGTCATCCGGGGGTGGACTGTTTTACAGAATGTTGCCGGGAACTTGACCTTGCCCTGACCCCCTATGATGTCCTCCGCCTGAAAAAACAACTGGCTATACATTCCCATACTTTTCTTGAGCAGTATGTCATCATCGAGTGGGATGCGCAACAGGTGTTCCCCACCTGCTACCTGACCATGGTCGATGACGGTCGTGCCAGTTGTATTTTTGTTGATAAAAACAAGGGCTGCAAAGTATATATTGACCGACCCGGTGCCTGTCGGGCCTATCCGGTGGGCAGGGGAATTTGTAACAACGGTGGCAATGATACCCGGGACGAAGAGTTGTTTGTTCTTGTCAAAGAACCGCATTGTCATGGTTTTTCCGAAAAAAACCAGCGAACACCTTTAACATATCTGAGCAACCAGGAGCTTGACAATTACAACCTATATAATGATGCCCTGACCAAATTGCTGCAACACCAACAGATACGCTAGGGATTTCGTCCGAACCGTAAACAGTTGGATGACTTCATTCTCGCCCTCTACAATCTGGATATGTTCCGCACGGAAATGACTGAGGGAAGAATTACCATGAACCGCCCTTTGCGGGCAGTTGAATTACAGGGGTTGGCGGGAGATGATAAAGAAATGCTCAAGCTTGGTATCAACTGGCTTTTGCAGAGCTATTTTAACGAGTGAGACATGGGCGTTCTTACCCGCCACTCGACTATCCGAGATAAAAAAATAAGGCAAAAACAACCCATGCTTAAGCTGGTAATCTTTGACTGCGACGGAGTTATGTTTGACTCACGGGAAGCCAACCGTGTTTATTACGACCGGTTACTGAGTGGTTTCTCCTGTCCTCCCATGGAGGAGGATGAAGTCAACTTTGTCCATGTCCACAGCGTTAACGATTCAGTTGCACATATTTTCCGTCATCACCCCTTAGTGGAAATGGAGGATGTCAACCGGTACCGGGCAGGACTTGACTATGCTGAGTTTATACCCTGGATGCAGGAAGAACCTGACCTGAAGGAATTTTTAAAATGGCTCAAACCTGATTATCATACTGCCATTTCCACCAACCGTACCACCACCATGCCCCTGGTAATGGAGATGTTCTCACTTAATCCATGGTTTGATAAAGTCGTTACTGCCATGGACACCAAAAAACCAAAACCTGATCCAGAGGCACTCCATATTATTTTAAATCACTTCCAGCTCAAACCCCGGGAAACCATTTTCATTGGTGACTCGTATGTGGACAGACAACACTGTCAACCACTTGCCATTCCCTTAATAGCCTTTAAAAACCGGAATCTTGATGCGGATTACCATGTAAAGAGTTTTATGGAAATACCTGAACTTGCCCCATTTAAACCGTAGCGACAAAAAACGCTTTTTTTTTACTTTTTGCCCCGAATCCCTTCCTTAATAGTCAACCTCATCCATCCGTTTAAGTCCTTCCATCAAAATCATCATAAAATCTCCAACCTCTTCAGATTTATCCATAAATTCCGGCAAAATGGCAAAAAAACGAAAATATCCGCTCTTCTCTGCCAGCATGGCATAAATCGCCTCCCTGTTATCCAAATCTTCATAGCGGGCAGCAATAAGCGCTCCTTCACGAAATGTCACTCTCCCCGTACCGCTTTCAAAATCAAGAAGTAATTTACCAGTTTTTTGGTGCATATGAAATACCTGAAGCAACTCAGCCGGCAAAATAGCATCGACCCTGCCACTGACAACCGGTTCTCCAAAGTCCGCCTCATTATCAGTCACTAATAACTGATTCAACCTGAACTTAATCAAACCGGTACATCCACCACAGCTATATATTTTCTTCTCTAATCCACTAAAATTAACTGCCTGGGCTGGGAGAAGTTCAAAGAGAAGCTCGGTTATCTGCCTGACCAGAATAAGGCAGGAAGGCTTTCCAGCCGGCAAAATAACCGCTTTATCAGTCAGAGTCATACGATCTTCAGTATTGTAAAAAGGACAACCTTGCTCATCAATTATAATAAATGGAGCGGTAAATTTACTCATTCCACCTCTGTGCGTGGGGGGGAAATGGTTTTAAGGGCATAAATACCCTTAAAACCAAAAGATGGTACTACAGATAAATATCTATATTATCACACTATCGATGCCTATAAAGGACATTAAAACATTTCCTGACGAAGCGTTACTCTCCCATTATACACGAAAAAAAAATGATACTCAAATAGTACTTAAGCTGCATGACACCTATTTTGAAAGCCACAGTCCATTTGAATGAACAGTGGCTTTTATAGCAAAATTAAGAACAAATCATGCAAAATCACACATCGTATGTGGTAGATGCGGTATCGCCGCCCGTACCTGTCCAATTCGTATGGAAAAACTGACCACGAGGTTGGTCAAGACGCTCATACATATGTGCACCGAAATAATCTCGTTGTGCTTGAATAATGTTAGCAGGTAGACGACCAGTCGTGAAACCATCCAGGAAGGTCAACGCTGATGTCATTGTTGGCATTGGTAGCCCTATTTCCATTGCTTTCGCTGCTACTTTACGCCATTGCGGTAAGCTATCTAATAAGATATTTTTGAAGTATGGGTCTGTTCCCAAAAACTTAATATCTGAATTTGTCTCGTAAGCGTCACGAATATTGCCCAAGAATGCACTTCGAATAATGCAGCCACCACGCCACATTAATGCCACATTACCGTAGTTCAATGACCAGTCATTTGCTTCTGATGCTTCACGGATTAACATGAATCCCTGAGCATAAGAAATAATCTTTGATGTTAATAGAGCTTGGCGTAATCCATCAATCCACTCTTTCTTGTCGCCATCAATCGGTAGGATGGTTTTGCCAAATAACTCTTCTGCTTCAACCCGTTGCTCTTTAATTGCAGACAGACAGCGAGCAAATACAGACTCTGTGATCAATGTCAGTGGGATACCCAAATCAAGGGCATTGATACCCGTCCATTTACCTGTACCTTTTTGACCAGCTGTGTCTAAAATTTTTTCTAACAGATATTCACCATCTTCATCGTGGTAACCTAATATATCTGATGTTATTTCAATTAAGTAACTGTTAAGTTCAGTATCATTCCATTCTTTAAAGATTGCTTGCATCTCTTCATAAGATAGACCTAAACCTTCTTTCATAAAGTGGTATGCTTCACTTATTAACTGCATATCACCGTATTCGATACCATTATGCACCATTTTAACAAAGTGACCCGAACCATCTTTACCTACCCAGTCACAACACGCTTCACCTTGATCGGTTTTTGCAGAGATTGCCTGAAAAATAGGCTTCACATGTGGCCAAGCTTCTGGAGAACCGCCAGGCATAATAGAAGGACCAAATCGTGCCCCCTCTTCACCACCAGATACACCCGTACCTACAAAGTAAATGCCTTTTTCTTCCAAGTCTGCAACCCGGCGGTTAGTATCTGAGTAATTAGAGTTTCCACCATCAATAATGATGTCACCTTCGTCTAATAGCGGCACAAGACTATCAATAAAATGGTCAACCACATCACCGGCACGCACCATCAGCATCACTTTACGGGGTGCCTCTAACTTTGACACCAGATCTTCTAACGATGTTGCACCACTAATGTTGGTCCCTTTCGCTGAACCGGCTAAGAAATCATCAACTTTAGCGACGGTACGGTTAAACGCCACGACTTTAAAACCGTGGTCATTCATATTTAAAATCAGATTCTGACCCATTACAGCCAAACCTATTACACCAATATCACCTTTCATTACACTCTCCCAGTGCTTTGCCTGCATCTGAATCTAAAAACCATTCTGTTTGACCGTACACGGCCTTAATTTTTGCTGCCGGGTATGGCAATACTGCTGCCGGTCGATCATTTATTTCTTTGATTACATCAGCTTTACTTGTACCCAATACTAAATAAGTAAGGCGGTCGGCATTTTCAATTAACCGTGCCGTTTTTGATATACGCAACTGACCACTTTCAGGGTGTCCTGCAATCACTGTTAGTGCCGGGTCATTGAAGTCCGTTTGGTTTGGAAATAATGATGCAGTATGACCATCTGTTCCCATTCCAAGTAATATCCAATCAAAGGCAGGCAAACCGTTTTTATGTGGAATCACAGAATCCATTTCAGCGGCTAAACGCACAGATTCTTGCTCAGGGTCACATTCACCACGAATGCGATGAATATTAGTGCTTGGCATTGTTATATGTTTAAATAACAGTTCGTTTGCTTCACCAAAGTTACTTTCGGCATCCGTCGGTTCAACACAACGCTCATCACCCCACCAGAAATGCAAGTTATTCCATACAATCTGTTCAGCAAATGGGGATTGTGCTAATTTCTTGAATAATAATTTCGGCGTACTACCACCAGATAGTGAAATGTGAATGGGTTTCTCTTTTTGGCTAAATGCCAACATTGTTTCTGCGATAGACTGCATAATGTGATCGGGTGTTTCAAATACATGATAATTAATCATGGCTATAACTCACAAAAATCAGTACTAGTCAGGTTTTTGCACGGAAAATGCCAACGGCGTTCATCACCTCGCAATAACTCATCCGCTTCTTTGGGCCCCCATGTACCTGCTGCGTAACCAAACAAATGGTCAGGATTTTCCTTATACTCAAGAATAGGCTGAACAAACTTCCAGCATGCTTTTACAGCATCAGTACGAGCAAATAATGTGGCGTCACCCTTCATACAATCAAGCAATAAACGCTCATAAGCGGTAAGCATATCCGTTTTTTCTAAATCACCGTAATGGAAATCCATAGAAACTTTTTCAGCTACAAAGCCAGCCCCTGGTTTTTTTAAACCGAAGCTCATTAGAATTCCTTCATCTGGTTGAATGCGAATGATCAGCTTATTCTCTGGTGCATTGGTTTCGAACATAGGGTGTGGGGTTTTTTTAAAGTGGATCACCACTTCCGTCACTCGAGTGGGTAATCGTTTACCCGTACGAACATAAAATGGCACGCCATTCCAACGCCAGTTCTGGATAAACATCTTCATCCCAACATATGTTTCCGTTCGAGAATCGTCTGCTACGCCATGCTCTTCACGATATCCATGAAGCTGCTCACCCCTTACCGTAGAATAGGTGTACTGCCCTAACACCAGGTTTTTTTTCAAATCTTTGTCTGACAACGGCCGGAAGCTTTGCATGACCTTCACAACTTCATCACGGATAGAATCTGCATTAATTGCCGCTGGCGATTCCATTCCAACCATTGCCAGTACCTGAAGTAAGTGATTTTGGAACATATCACGCACAGCCCCGGAACCATCGTAATAACCACCTCGTTCTTCTACACCTAAAGATTCAGCAGCCGTGATCTCAACATAATCGATGAAATTGCGGTTCCATAATGGCTCAAACATCCCGTTAGCAAAACGAAATACGAGGATATTTTGTACCGTTTCTTTGCCTAAGTAGTGATCAATGCGATAAATTTGCTGCTCTTTGAAATGTGCATGAATACACTGATCAAGCTCGTTAGCTGATGCTAAATCGTACCCAAATGGCTTTTCAACAATGAGGTGTTTCCAACCTTGAGTTTCACCGTTTAAACCATGAACACCCAAACATTTAGGAATAACACCATACAAACTTGGTGGGGTCGCTAAGTAATAGACAGTATTACCTTGGGTATGATGCTTGCCACTCAATACCTCTAAGCGATTCTTTAACTGCACATACTCTACCGCTTCTGATGTATTAAGTGCTTGATAATATAAATGCTCACAGAATTTAATCAGCGTTTCTTCGCTCACCTTTTCTGTTTCCGTTAATGATATTTTAATCTTTTCACGGAAATCCTGGTCACTGTACACCGTGCGACTTGCACCTAAAATTGCAAAATCTTCTGGTAACAACCCATTAGCATAGAGACGATAAAATGCTGGAATCAATTTACGGTGAGTCAAATCGCCTGACGCACCAAAAATAACAATCGTATTATTTTCTGGCTTAACCATATAAATTTCCTATTTAGGACGGGGAGTTAAATAACTTGGATATATGGTATTGTTAATTTAATATAGCTGAAAGCTCGTTGTTCCACTTAGCCATTAAT
>CAZEMY010000011.1:0-19612 GCA_964513405.1 uncultured Desulfobulbaceae bacterium | reverse complement strand
CATCCAGGGACGGCTTGATTTAAAACGACACCTCATCCTCCCCCTTTTCAGCCGCCTCCAGGGCAGTGAACAGCGAAAGATATTTCAACCTGCAAAAAAAAGAAAAATTATTATTGCCACCAATATCGCTGAAACTTCGATAACCGTGCCGGGAATTCATTTTGTTATTGACAGCGGTCAGGCAAGAATACCCGCCTACAATATACGGGCCAGAACCACCAGCCTCCAGGTACGAAGAATCTCAAAGGCAAGCTGTGCACAACGAGCCGGACGATCCGGCAGAACCGCCCCCGGAACCTGTATCCGCCTCTACAGTGAAGAGGATTTCTTAAGTCGGTCAGAGTTTACAAGGCCGGAGATTCAAAGATCAAACCTGGCTGAAGTCATCCTCCAGATGATCAGCCTTGGTCTTGGTGATCCCCGCCAGTTTCCATTTCTTGACCCTCCAACCCCAAGGGCTGTCAACGAAGGTTTTCGGATTCTCAAAGAACTTGGTGCCATCACAGATAAAAAAGAAAAAGAAAACGAAAAAAGACTCACCAGAAATGGAAAAATAATGGCCGCTCTTCCCCTTGATCCTGCCATTTCCAGAATTCTTATCGAGGCTGCGTCTCTTAACTGTCTAAAGGAGATATCCATAATATCTGCGGCTCTATCCATTCAGGACCCCAGGATGAGGCCGACCAATAAAGAACAACAGGCAAAAGAAGCCCAGAAAGAGTTTATTGATCCCCGTTCCGATTTTATAACTCTTCTAAATATATGGAACAGTTTCTTTGCAATCAGTGACGGTAAAAAAACAAGAACAGCTTCGGCTTTGGGCAAATTTTCGAAAAAACACTTTCTTTCCTGGCAGAGGATGCGGGAATGGTTTGATATCCATGAGCAGATAAGCAGGCAATTAAAAACCTGTAATCTGGAACCATTACAATTGCAGCCCAATCAAAAAACAGCCGGATACGAACCTGTCCACCGGGCATTATGCAGCGGTTTTCTCCGCAACATAGGTCATAAGAAGAAAAAAGAAAAAAACACTTATATCATTAGTGGCGGCAAAGAAGCGGTGATTTTTCCCGGTTCCTGCCTCCATAATCGCAAAACCGGCAAAGGTAGTTCAGGGCAATGGATTGTTGCCGCCGATTTTATCGAAACAACCAGATTATTTGCCCGTACCGTTGCCCTGATAGATGAAGGCTGGTTGGAAGAACTTGGCGGCGACCTCTGCAAATATAACTATAGCGGTTGCCACTGGTCAAAAAAAAGCGGCCAGGTGCAGGCCATGGAAAGGGTAAGCCTGTTCGGTTTGCCCATTGTTGACGGCAGACGGATAAATTACGGGAGAATCAGCCCAAAAACCCTGGATGAGGCAAAAGAGATTTTTATCCAGCATGCCCTGGTCAATGGGGATCTGGGCGGAAGTTACCAGTTCCTTAAGCATAACCTTGACCTTGTCCGGGAAATGGAGGAGATGGAGGATCGTCTGCGACGGCGGAGTGTCAGCATAAGCGATTATGCGTTATACGATTTTTACAAAGATCGAATTGGTCAGTCCTATGACAGGTTTACCTTAAACAGATTACTTAAAAGGAAAAAAAACGATCAATTTCTTTTTATGGGGATAGAGGATATTGGCGGGGACGAATCTGTTTGGGATGAACTGTACCGCTTCCCCCAGACCATCCGCTCTGGTTCTGTTGAGCTTAAGTTAAGTTATGTTTTTCAGCCCGGCAATGAAAAAGATGGCGTAACCCTACACTTACCGGAACAGCAAATAGATAATATATCTCCGGCTATGTTTGAATGGCTTGTTCCAGGTCTTCTTGATGAAAAGATTCTCCATCTCCTGAAAAAATTACCGCGAAAGATAAGACGAAACCTGGTTCCAATCCCTGATGCCGTGGAAAGAGTCATGGACCAATTGGACACATATCATGGTTCACTCTACCCTGCCCTTGAAAAAGCCGTCCGTCAGGAATATCAAGTGGAAATAAATCGCACCGACTGGCAGATCAGTACCCTGCCCCCGCATCTGCTCATGCGTTATCAGCTTGTTGACCACATGGGAAAAATTATTATAACCAGCCGCAGTCTCTCTGAAATTATTTCCTCAGCAGGGGACAGAACTGGCAAAATAGGCGGCAGGACAAGTGAAAATAAGATACAGATACAAACGCAAAGACAAAAGATACAAAAAAACTCTTCACCTGGTGTCACGGGAGAGACAACAAATATTCCTTCCGGAAAGAGCGGGATCAAAAGCTGGGATTTTAAGGGAATAGATGTTTCCGCTTCCATATCAGATCGGGCAGGAAAGCTGTTTTTCCCTGCTCTCATTGCTGGCAGCGATAAGACAAGTGTTGACTTTTGTTATCTTGATGACAGACAAAAGGCGAGACAACTGACCCGGATTGGCTTGCAGACCTTATACTGTTTACAGTTCCCGGGCTGCGATAAGAAAACCGTTAATCTATGTAAATCAGCATTAGCAAGCCACTCCGCATCCTGGCTCTATCTGGGTATAAAAGGTACGGCTGCTGATCTCAGTAAAGGTTTGATTGATTTTATTTTTGCAGAGATATTTAAATGCAGCGATGGCATAATTCCGGACGAGAAAACATTCGACCTAACCATATCAACGCTGAAAAAAGACGGGATTTACAGGGAGATATCAAGAATACTTAACCTTGTAGTTAATATTGTTAGAGAGCGAAGAAAAACAAAAGAAATAGTGGGGATCTGGCGGGACCAATGCCTGAAAAACAAAAACTTTAACCGCCAAATGGAGCTTGATTTTCAGAACTGCTTAATCTCAATACTTCCGCCTGATTTTCTTTTTTCCCGCTCATCAATAGAGCTTAAAGAGGCAGACAGGTATTTACAGGCATTAAGAATAAGGATTGAGCGGGCTGGACACGATCCCCTAAAGGACAAGAAAAAACAAACCCGCTTAGAGACAGCAGTAAAGCGGCTTACTGAACTGGAGAGTTATGAATTTATGGCGGTCAACCAACAGTGCCGGCAAATAATCAGCCAATACCGGGCAATGGTTGAAGAGTTTAGAGTCTCCATCTTTGCTCCGGAGCTGGGAACCAAAATGACTGTCTCAGAAAAACGGCTTGAAAAGCTATGGCAGGAAGTGGAAAACCATTGCCGGCGGGTAGAGTGAGCCAGGGGACAGGATGGTTAATGGCTTGTTTTATCTTCATGACCATGATAATGTGACCATAAAGATAATTAACACCTAAATCTTGCAATTAGCTGAAGATAAATCACGGAAATGGTAATATCCTCAAAGTGTTAACAATCAAATTAGCAAATAGAGGACTCACCATTTCCATGAAGTATAAACAGAATAAACGATCTGCCCGAATATCGCCAAGAAAAAATAAAATTACCAAGAACGCCAAAGGACTTACGGCCCAAGCGGGCCTAATTCCTGTGGTTAAGTTTCTATTATGCACAAAACAATAATCTAAATGTCACCGGCATTATCAAGGAAACCGTTGACCATGAACGAGGAGCAACAGCTCTCTACGATGCTGTGGATGCCCTGTTTCTTCCATTGGTGGCGATCATTGGTGGGGCAAATCCGTGCCATTGTAACAATTTGGTCTGACAGTATACTTTGCCGGGCTGCCGGCTGGTTGAACATCCCCGACGAAACAACTTTGGGTCGTCTGTTTCGAACCTTCAGCCATCGCCATATTACCGAAATGGAAGTTCTAAACCATCATCTTCGTGGAAAGGTCTGGCGTAAGGCTCTTAGAACCGGAACAAGTAGAGTCAGTGTTGATCCTTGTAAAATCATTGACATGGATGCCACGGAGAAAACAGATGCAAGGAATGTTATTATTTCTCATTGGCTTATATTGTGCTCAATAAGCAGCAACCCCACCATATAGTGTATATTGACTTTTGGTTCCTTATGCGGTACCATAATTAAAAATAAATGAAGGAAAAACAAATCCTCTTTAACAAGGCAAAATGCCATCCCCAAGGAATTATGTTCAAAGAGTTGCGGGAATTGGCTGTTTTTTATGGATTTGTTTTTGACACCCAAAAAGGAAGTCATATCCAATACAAACGCAGAGACGATCCATACGGATTTATGAATTTCCAGCCGAGGAAAAATGACAAGAAGATGGCAAAAGTATATCAAGTTCGATTATTGATTAAATTTATCGAAACTCATGAACTGTCATAAAGGAACCATGCATATTAAATATTCTGTAAATATATTTTGGAGCGCGGAAGATGATTGCCATGTAGCTACTATTCCAGATTTCCCATATTTGTCAGCTTTCGGCGACACCCAGGAAGAGGCAATCGCAGATGCTCAGAAAGTTATACAGATGGCTATAGAGTCGTTACAGCGTGATGGCATCCCTTTGCCTGAACCAAAGCACCATAAAATACAGGTGTATAGCGGACAAGTTCGGCTTAGAATGCCCAAATCACTTCATAATGAGTTAGCCTTATCCGCTGAAAATGAAGGGGTTTCCCTGAACACACACATGGTTAGCTTGTTATCAAAAAACAACATAGCTGTTATTATACAAAAAGACATCCAAAAACAATTCAGTAGTCTTATTGAGCACCAAACTCAGCATTTTTCAGTGTTACGCCGAAATATAAAGAAACAATCTAATGATTCAGAAAATATAGACACTGACATTGGTTGGCTTGATAGATCTTTAAAGCAAAAACACCAAATTATAGTGCATTAACATTATGCCATACCATATACTTTCTGCGCCTTGTTTGCGAATCATACAGGATAAAAATTCTGATTTAACCAGCTTAATGGACATTGTTGATACTGCTTTTGTTGAACCAGATACAGAACCGTCTCTTCCTCCTTTTAAATTGTTTTCCAAGTGGGGCAAAAGCACTCCAGAAAATGAATTGGAAAAATTTGATGTGAAAATATCATTATCTGGCCCAAAAATAACAAGAAAAAAACAAGTTGATAAATTTAGCGTTGAAATCCCCAAAAATGCTTCTGGCGTGACCATGATCCTTGATTTAGGTGCAATCAAAGTCAAGGAGTCTGGCTTGTGGTTTATCCATATAACATTCAAAGCATCTTTAAAGGGGAAGTGGAAAGAAGTATGTGCATTGCCATTTATGGTACGAAGCAAACCCAAACCAGCAAGTATAACCGAACAGGTCGCTTAACTCTGACCGCAAGACATCGGCGGTTTTTCAGCTTGTCTATATCCGCTCCAAATTTGTCGTTTCCCCAAAGTTCCTACTACGCAATTTTGCGGCAGGTTAGCTCAGCCGTTGTGTCACCACGGATAATGATGATCCGTGGGCTGTTCATAAACAGTATGGACAAAGAGCGACCTGCGAAACCTGGATTGAAGAAGCCAAGAACCAAACCGCCTTGGCTCACATCAAAACCGATGATTTCTGGGCAAACAGTGTATTGTTTCAAAGTGCCATTCTCGCGTACAACACCATACGCTGGATGGGCCCTGTTAAGTGGCAATACTGTTTTGCGCTGCGCCGTTGGGAGCCTGGAACAATCCGAACATTTCTCATTCGGATGGCAGCAAAGTTTACCAGCGAAAGCCGTCAGCAAAAGCTGACTGTTCCAGACCGAATACTTTATTCCCCGCCGTGGGATTCCTGGGTTGCTGTTGGAGAGGCCTGACCAATTCAACCCAACATAAGTAAAGCGGATTTTACAGGTGAACAGGAGTAGTGTGCCCTGTTTTGGCTCACAAATGTTTTGTCTGGATATTTCAGTTGATTTCAACGGCAATAGCGTTATCCAGCCGACGGAATTGTAGACCGGGCAGCAATTAATAAGAATGAATATCAGATTTTTACCGCACAGTGTGGTACTGTGTGGTCAATGGTACTGAGAAAAAAGGAACTGCAGGATTTAGGTAACAATTGATGGAGGAGAATATGCAAACTATTTCCAAATCACGCTTTAAGCCTCAGGCCCTCAAGTATTTTCGTGAGATTCAAAAAAGCGGGAAAGAGCTTGTAATTACTGACCGCGGAAAACCAGTCCTGAAAATCCTGCCCTGCCAGGATGATCCGCAGGCAGTATTGGAAGAGTTGCGAAACTCTGTAGTAAAATTTAATGATCCTTTTGAACCTGTTGCATTGCAAGACTGGGATATTCTCAAATAATTTTATTAGATACTCATGTCTGGCTCTGGTGGCTCAGTAATCCTGAAAAATTATCCGAAGGAGTAAATCAGGCAATCTATCAAGGTCAATGCGAAAATGGCATAGTTATTTCCTCCATTTCCACATGGGAAATAGCACTTCTTGTTGCCAAAGGAAGATTGAAACTTTCAATCGATGTCAGCGATTGGGTACGAAAGACGGAAGGTCTTAATTTTGTGCGTTTTGTGCCTGTAGATAATACAATTAGTCTCCGTTGTGTATCATTGCCCGGAGATTTTCACGCCGACCCTGCGGATAGAATTATTGCGGCAACTGCTTTGACCATGGGAATACCTTTGGTCACTGGGGATAGAAAAATCCTTGATTACCAGTATGTCCAGACAATATGGGAATGAGAAAACATGCCCCTCACCGGGGGCAACAAAAGATCATCAACCTACTTCTTACCAAATTGACCCACAAGCTCTTTCATCATGCTTTCATGACTATTCTTCATTAATATTGACATAAATTGTTCATCATTTAGAGTACCATCAAAAACCATTTGATTGATATATTTAGATACCAATTTTATGCCAAATTCATATCCTGTAAACTCTTCAAGACAGTGGATAAACCTGCTGCTGTCCAGCGTTCTTATCTGACTGATATTGACATATGAATCTTGGCGGCAATTTCCAAAAAATATTTTTTCTGTAAACCGGTTTTTAGAACTGGTTGAACAGATAAACCCCATGGGGGTCTTAGAATTTTTGTTATATTCACTTGAGCTTATTACAAAAAAAGGTCTTTTACCACCTTGTTCATATCCCCTTGGCTTCTCTTCAAGCTCTACCAGCCAGACTGAAAACTTCCTAATTGATCCGTTCATTTGAGGTTATCCATCTTTTTAAATAGTACAAACACCATTATTTGACGATTCAGCACAGAGCCACAAGCTCCTATCTCCCTTCCTTTACCAAATCAGCCGTCATAGCAAGCAAATCTCCCATTGCCTTTCTACCTGCAAGAGCAGGCTCAATGGATCCTTTTCTGGCTTCACCCTCCATCTCCATGGCAAGGTTGCTTATTCCCTCAATACCTAAGCTTGCAGATGCACCTTTTATGCTGTGAGCTGCTGTTGCTACCCCGCCAGCATCGCCTTCTTCAATGGCTCTACATAACTCACTGTAATCATTTGCCGACGAGTCCCTGAACAGGACAAGCAACTCAGTAAGCAACTCCTCATCTCCAGCGGTTTGCTCAAGGGCAAAATTCTTATTCCATTGTAATTCACTCATATATTTCCCCTGTATTTTTTTTGTATATGTTAACTATGCCGTACAACTGTCCATGACATCTGAAAATGGTATCTGCCCCTCCCTGATACAGGTAAGCTTACCCCCATCGACAGCGACAATTGTTGACCCTTTACCACCCGGTGTTTTGCCGCCATCAATAATCAAATCTACTTTTCCTTCAAGCTCTGCGGCAACCCCCTGGCTGGTGCAATGGGGGTTTTTACCGGAAAGGTTGGCACTGGTTCCGGTGATTGGTCCTGCCGCAAGAGCCAACTCACCCGCCAGCGGATGGGAAGAAAAACGCACTGCAACTGTCCCAGTCCCGGAAGTAAGCGTCTCCGACAGAGAAGGATGAGCCGGAAATACCAGAGTGAGAGGCCCTGGCCAGAATTTCCTCATAAGAGCCGGGTACAGAGAAGGCACAGAGCTAATCAGGCTGTCAAGCTGATGCTCCCCACCGATAAGAACCAAAACCGGCTTGTCTGCGGGTCTCTGCTTAATTGTGAAGAGTCGCTGCAGGGCTTTCTCGTTCCATGGGTCAACCCCAACCCCGTACCAGCTTTCAGTGGGAAAAACAACTATCCCCCCGTTTTTTATAAGGGCAACCGCTTTGCTGTAATCCATATTAAAATCTCACAAGGATATTTTTTTATTTTCTTCTTCAACAATAACAGCCATATTCTTAAAGTAAAGATCAAGTGCATCTTTGATCTTAGAGTCATGCAGTGCCAATATTTTTGCCGATAGAACAGCTGCGTTTTCTGCCCCGTCCCGGCCGATTCCCATGGTTGCCACCAGGACACCTGCTGCCATCTGCACATTTGTCAACAGTGCATCAAGACCATTTAATTGCGATTCATTTATGGGAACAGCGATAACCGGCAAACTTGTATGGGCAGCTATTGTCCCGGCAAGGTGGGCGGTCATACCTGCACCGACAATAATAACCTCAAGCCCTCTTTCAGCTGCTGTCCTGGCATACTCAACCACCCGCTCAGGTGTATAATTAACAGAACTTATACAGAGTTCATAACGAATCCCGGCAAACTCAAAAAAATCAACTGCCGCCTCCATAACCGGTAAACAGGAGTCGCTGCCCATGACAATCCCAACCCTGGGATTTTTTTTATTTTTGTTTGTTTGACGATTAAGAGCCCGGTGTCCTATATCACGCCGAAAATAACGTCCCTGCCATTTTATCAGATCAACTGCTTTATAGGCAAGGTCAATACTTTTTTTGATTGTCTCGCCCATGGCGGTAACGCCGAGAACCCTGCCACCGGCTGTAACGGTTCTCCGGTTTTTAATGGCTGTCCCGGCATGAAAGACCATCACTTCTTTTATCTTGGCTGCTGTTATTAAGCCGCTGATCGGCTTCTCGGTTAAATAGTTGCCCGGATAACCTTCCGATGCCATCACAACACAGACCGCCGAACGGGAATCAATTTCAAGCTCAACCTGGTCTAACCTCTCGTCAATAACCGCCTCCATGACTTCGACCAGGTCAGACTGCAAGCGCATCATTAACGGCTGACATTCAGGGTCACCAAACCGGCAATTATATTCCAGAACCTTAATTTTATCCCCATCAATCATCAGGCCGGCATAAAGCATTCCCTTATAAGGCCTTCCCTCTTTGAGCATACCACGGATTGTCGGAATCATTACCTCGTTCATCACCCGCATGCTTAAATGGTCATCCATCACCGGGGCAGGAGAGTAAGCTCCCATTCCGCCGGTATTGGGGCCTTGATCATCTTCAAAAGCCGCCTTATGATCCTGTGATGATGGTAGAGGTAAAATCGTTTTACCATCGGTAAAGGCAATAAAAGAGACCTCCTCACCTTTAAGGAATTCTTCAATTACGACCTTGCTGCCTGCCTCACCAAAATCCCTGTCTTTAAGAATTCTCTCCACGGCCTTTTTCGCCTCACTCTTGGACTGGGCGACAATAACCCCTTTGCCAGCAGCAAGACCGTCCGCTTTAACAACGCACGGGGCACCTATTTTATCTATATATTTTTTGGCCGGGGAAGACTTGGTAAAAGACCTGTACGCAGCCGTGGGGATTGAATATTTTTTGAGAAAATCCTTGGTGAAAACCTTGCTTCCCTCAAGAATGGCTGCCCTTGCTGTCGGCCCAAAGATTCGCAGCCCCTGCTCCTCAAACAGATCAACGATACCTGCTGCAAGAGGGTTTTCAGGACCGACAATAGTCAGATCTATTTCCTCCTTCAGGGCAAAGACAAGTAACCCTTCAATGTCACCTGACTCATGCTTGACACAGGTGGCAAGTTTCTTTATGCCGGCATTTCCGGGAGCACAAAAGATCTTTTTCACATTCTTCGACTGACGCACCTTCCAGACCAATGCGTGTTCACGACCACCGGAACCAATGATCAATACCTTCATACCTGTCTCCTGTATAACTGCTTGATAATATTGTTTTTAATAATTAATGAATATAAGCGTACAAGTTGCGGACATATCCGTTAGATCTTTGCAGGATGTGTTATTTACAGCACCCACGGAACATAATAAAATATCGTTAAATTACAGTGAACTATATATATCATAAGCAAAGATGAATATGAAGCATTTATCTTGACAATAAACCTGACAAATTGTAAAACTGACAATAAATGAATGACCATTCATTTATTGTCAGTTTCCGTAATATAAGGTTACGAGACAAATAGCAAGCAAACGAAACTTTCGCAACTTAGGAATGTACATTAAATAACTTACGGCGTTATATGTGCAAGTTATTGAATTTCCCTTCCTTAGAAGTTGTATTATCTTATAATCACTGTTTAATTACCTTTGGTACCATCGATGAAATCAGCGAATAAACACGAAAAAATAATCAGGGCTGCCACCAAGGTCTTTGCGAAAAAAGGTTTTTTTAACGCAAGGATATCAGACATAGCCAAAGAAGCAAAGGTCGCCGACGGAACAATTTATCTCTATTTCAACAACAAATTTGATATACTTATCTCTGTTTTTGAAGAGGAGGTAGGCCGTCTGATTGAGCAGGTAAAAAGATTGCTCAGCAAAGAGAACGACCCCCGAAAAATGCTTGTAATCTTTATAAACAAACATCTTCGGGAAATGAAGAAAAATAGAAGCCTTGCTGAAGTTATTCAGGTTGAATTGCGACAGAGCAACAAATTGATCAAAGATTACCGAAACAACAAATTCAATGAATATACAAATATCCTTGCTGAGATCATAGTCCTTGGCCAACAAAAAGATCTCTTCCGCAAAGATATAATTCCCGATATTGCCAAAAGCATCATATTTGGCAGCTTAGATGAAGCGGCAAGGATTTGGTCAGCGGCAGCTCACACTCCAAATTACAGCACAGAAGAAGTAACCCGACAGGTAACAGATATTTTCCAGGCAGGTCTTGCTGTTTCGCAGACAACAGACCAGCAGGTCACTTAGGATATTATCATCTCGTCCCACCGCTCCGCTTATCAGAAGACAGAGGACAGAAGCCAGAATAGCTCGAAGTCTACGCTATCTGCAACCTCTGTCCTCTGATAAGCGGAGCGGTGACACCAGGTGAAACAACGGTTGACTAATAATCAACAGCCGACGGTAAATTATTTAATCTTCAACAGGAGCTGTAATATCAACAACTTCAAACTCCCGCACTCCGCCTGGAGTTTTTGCCACAACATCATCACCCGGCTCCCGGCCAAGGATTGACCTGCCAAGGGGGGAAAGAACAGAAATTGAACCCTTTTTAACATCAGCTTCTTCAGGCCCCAGCAACTGATAAGTGACTTCTTCTTCGCTATCCATGTCCATTAAAGTAACAACAGTTCCAAACACTGCCCGATCCGTATTCACTTTAACACAATTTATAACCTCTGCCCTGCCCAGCTTATCCTTAAGCTCGATGATACGCCCTTCTATCATACCCTGCCGTTCTTTTGCCGCATGATATTCGGCGTTCTCGCTTAAATCCCCATGGGCTCTTGCCACCTCAATGGCTCTGACCACCTCGTGCCGTTCGACACGCTCAAGATTTTCAAGCTCATCACGCATTTTTTTATGCCCTTTAATTGACATTGGTATTCTCTCCACCATATCGTTATTTACCTCTTTTATTCGTTTTTTTCATAGTCTTATAAATACTCAAAACATTATCATGTTCCCGATCCACAGCTATTCCATGCATAACCTGTTTCTGTAATTCCATAAATTTAAAACAGGGCAGGAAAAGAGACGAGAACATTTAAGTATCTGGAAAAAGATAATCAGCAGGAAGAGTAAAATTCTGCTATTTTTTCAACAACATAAATCTGATGATCATCTGAGAGTTCAGGATAAACAGGTAAGGCAAGGGTTTCTCCTGCGGCTTTTTCCGCCACAGGAAACTCCAGGTTATTATATTGCCGAACACATTCCTGTTTGTGCAGACAAACAGGATAGTACACCTCACAGCCGATGGAGTGGTTGTCAAGAAACGCTCTAAGCTCATCACGGCGGCTGGCCCTGATTACAAACTGATTGTAAATGTGATGGGTGTGGGTATCTGCTCCATCAACCTCACTGTATGATTCCACCGGCAAAATAACCGCCGAATCAAGCAAACCGTGACTGGCAAATAATTTGCGATACAATTCGCTATTTTCTCTGCGTTGGCGATGCCATTTCTCGAGATGGTTTAGCTTAATATCAAGAACAACCGCCTGCACAGGGTCAAGCCTGAAGTTACCTCCCACCTGGGCATGATAATATTTGGGCTGGGCTCCGTGATTTCTAAAAGAGCGTAAAAGTCCGGCAAATTCATCATCACAGGTGGTAACCATACCGCCATCTCCAATGCCGCCGAGGTTCTTGCTTGGGAAAAATGAAAAACAACCGGCAAGGCTCATACTTCCAGCCTTTTTCCATTCAATATTGCCGTTACCTGAGACCACAGGACAACACGCCCCTATGGCCTGAGCAGCGTCCTCAACCACTGGAATATCGTACTGATCAGAAAGGGCAATTATTGCCCCCATGTCGGCACATTGGCCAAAAAGATGGACAGGCAAAATAGCCTTTATGGGTTCTGTTTTACCCACCTCATTATGAAGGGTATCGGCAAGGGCAGCCGGGGAAATATTAAAACTGTTTTCATCAATATCCACAAATACCGGTTTGGCACCTACCCGCAATATTGCCCCCATGGTGGCAAAAAAAGAATATGGAGTGGTTACGACCCGGTCACCGATTCCTATTCCCATGGCCATAAGCGACATGACAAGAGCATCCGTGCCGCTGGACACGCCAACTGCAAAACCGGAGTCACAGTAATTGGCTATTTTGTCTTCAAAAGACTCTACTTCAGGGCCGAGAATATAACGGGTTGAATCAATGACCCCAGTAATTGCAGCAATTATTTCTTCCCGCAATGTTTCGGTTTGCGGATATAAATCAAGTAGTGGTACTTTCATGTTTTTAAATATTATGCCCTGCGGGCAAAAAAAATTACACGGACAAGAAAACCCAAGTGTCAACAGAGAATTTTTGATGGTTCAAAGATAATATTTACAGTAAATTATCCCGAATATCAGGCATATCTTCTTCTAACTGTTTTTTTATTTTTTTCAGCAAATTTGCCTCAATTTGCCGGACCCGTTCCCTGGATATACCAAACTGCTCAGCAATAGTCTGGAGCGTTAGCGGCTCATCGGAAAGAAGCCTTTTTCTCAAAATCACCTGCTCCTTGGGATTAAACCTACCCATCATCTCATCAAGAATATCGCTAAGTTTTTCCTTAACCTCCCTACCGGAGATTATCTCTTCTATGCCGGGGTCGCCAGAGGGAATAAAGTTCTTCTGTTGATCTTCGGAATCACTGCGGACAGGTGCTTCAAGGGAAACATCCCAGTTATCCATCCGCTGTCCCATCTCAATAATCTCAGATTTCTTTACATTGAGACGATCGGCAAGCAACTTAACATCTGGTGTAAAACCTTGCCCTTCAAGAAGTTTTTTCTCCTTGTTCAAACCAAAAAAAAGTTTTCTCTGAGCCTGGGTCGTGCCAACCTTGACCAACCGCCAGTTATCCATGATAAACTTCAGAATATAGGCACGAATCCAGTACGCTGCGTAATAAGAGAACTTGACCCCCCTATAAGGGTCAAACTTTTTGGTTGCCTGCACCAGACCTACATTACCCTCCTGGATTAGATCCATGAAATTCTGCATCCAGTATTTCTGAAAGTCCATGGCAACCTTGACAACAAGGCGAAGATTTGAGGACACCAGACGGTATGCCGCATCAGGATCACCGGTTTCCCTGAATTTTTTGGCAAGTTCTTCGGTTTCTTCCCTGGAAAGAAGCTTATACTGACTGATCTCCTGCAGGTACCTGTGCAAGGCTGGATTACTGACAACGGGAAGGTTCTCATCATCAGGTATTACCACAAGTGGATGGATGAGTTTCCCATCTTTTTTTTCTTTTTTACTGCCCTTTCCACTCATATTCTTTTTATTCCTGCTTTTGCCTGAAAACCATGTCAGAAAAAATTAAAATAAAAATCACAAAATATGTAAATTAGTTTTTTATACTTATCCATACGCGACACAAACAGAAAAACTCTGCAGCTTCACTGCTGTTTTTTCGGCATATAAATGTTAAAAGCATGGTCAGAGGATGATAATATACTCCACTTAGTTATATATTTCACTTAAATAAACAACAACCTTGAAAACAACTTTACTTTTATATCTGTTAGCAAGTACTCTGTGCTTTCCTCCTTTCATATTCGGTACCCAACTCCGGCACTCACCAGTTTATACAGCATTGATTTTTAATATCCGCTGAGTGCCGGATTAACGGCGAACACCAAAACAACAAAACAACAGAACCTCAACAAACATGAAAAACATTCGCAACTTCAGCATAATAGCCCATATAGATCATGGAAAATCTACCCTTGCCGACAGAATTATTCAGCATTGCGACGGGGTTACTGACAGAGAGTTCAAAGAACAGCTGTTAGACAATATGGATATTGAGAGAGAAAGAGGCATAACCATCAAAAGCCAAACCATCTGCCTGCCATACACAGGTGCCGATGGAGAAAAATACACGCTCAACCTCGTTGACACCCCCGGCCATGTTGATTTCAGCTATGAAGTCTCAAGAGCTCTTTCTTCATGTGAAGGGGTCCTACTCCTGATTGATGCTGCCCAGGGTATCGAAGCCCAAACCTTGGCAAACCTCTACCTTGCCATGGAAAATGACTTGAAAATTATCCCGGTCATCAACAAAATAGATTTACCCGCCGCAGAACCTGAAAAAGTAGCCGAATCCATAGAAGAGGATTTGGGGCTTGAACAACAGGTTATATGCAAATGTTCAGCTAAGACAGGCGAAGGGGTCAAAGAACTATTAGAAGCCATTGTTACCCTTTTGCCGCCACCGGAAGGCGACCCGGAAAAACCGCTTGAAGCTTTGATTTTTGATGCAAATTACGACCCATATAGAGGCACTGTCATCTCTGTACGAATTGTCAACGGACAGGTAAAGACGGGTGAGCAAATTGTTTTCATGTCCAATAAGTCCGAATACAGAGTTGAGGAAGTTGGGGTCTTTGGCCTGCGGAGAGAGAGAAAAAAAGAGTTATCCGCAGGTCAGGTAGGTTATATACTTGCTGGAGTAAAAACCGTCTCCGACACCAGACCCGGTGACACGATTACCTTAAAAGAAAACCCCTGCCCTGTTTCTCTGCCGGGATTCAAAGAAGTACAACAAGTAGTATTCTCGTCAATATACCCTATTACCAGCGATGATTATGAGGACCTGGCAAGTGCTCTTGAAAAACTTAAATTAAATGATGCCGCCCTGACCTTTCAGAAGGATTCGTCGGCTGCACTTGGATTTGGTTATCGTTGCGGTTTTCTTGGCCTTCTTCATCTTGAAGTTATCCAGGAACGGCTTGAAAGGGAATTTGATATTCCTTTAATTTTAACAGTGCCAACGGTCAAGTATATTTTTTATCTTCATGACAAAACAATCATCGAAATCGATAATCCGTCATACTTTCCTGATCCAGGCTCCATCGAGCATGTTGAAGAACCATTTATCAAGGCTACAATTCACATCCCGGAACGATACATGGGAGTGGTCATGACCCTGTGTATGGAAAGAAGAGGGGAAAATACAGACTATCACTACCCCATGCCCGGCAGGATTGAATTTACCTGTGAGCTGCCACTTGCTGAAGTTATTTATGATTTTTACGATAAGTTGAAATCACTGACCCAGGGGTACGGATCTTTTGACTACGAACTAATTGATTACCGAAGCAGCGACCTGGTGAAACTCGACCTTCTTGTTAACGGAGAACAGGTAGATGCCCTCTCCCAGCTGACCCACCGTGAACGGGCAAGAGAACGGGGACTTAAGGCCTGTGAAAAGCTAAAAGAAGAGATCCCAAGACAGATGTTCAAAATTGCTATCCAAGCTGCCATTGGCGGCAATATAGTCGCCAGAACCAACATTGCAGCCCTGAGAAAAGATGTAACTTCCAAATGTTATGGCGGTGACATTTCCCGGAAAAGAAAACTTCTTGAAAAGCAGAAAGCGGGCAAGAAACGCATGAAGACCGTTGGTAATGTGGAAATACCTCAAAAAGCATTTCTTGCTGTATTGAAATCTGATCAGTAAAGGAAATGTACCTACAAGGATGAATAAATTACGCCACAGATTGACTACATAATGGACACCCTCTGTCCATATTATCCATAGTAGAAATACCTTTCTGGCACATTATATTTAATTTTTCTTCCTCGCTGAGAACGGAATCTTTCTCATTAACAACACGAACCAAACAATCCCTGCATACATTGGCGGCGTAAGGGTCGTTGTCGCTCATAACTTCCCAGCATAACTTGTCTGCATGGGCGGCCGGGCATTTTGCCACCGCCTCTGGACTGCACTTCATAATTCCCCAGCATGGCCATTCCGCTTTCAACAGCATTCCCGCCCCCTTAAGAGATAATTTACAAAAAAACAGTTCTGGACATAGCCCTGCGGGCAACAAGTGCAACAAGTGTATCTGCTCACAGGAATGTTAACACACAAATTCAAGTCTCCAAAATAAAAAACTCTCACCCATATTGGTCATATTTTTGTGCATAAACAACTTATTCTCTTAACAGAATCCACATAAACATGCAAGTCTATGTTCAAGTTCATCTCTGCCAAGTCTTGTTTTTGAAGAAAATATCAACCGCTGATCAGCAGATATTCCCAAGCCCGCATCCAGGACTCGAGCATGCTTATTCTGATCATTTCTTGAGAGTTTATCAGCCTTGGTATACACAGGGAGCGTAGGAATTTCCTGATGAGATAACCAGTCAATAAGATCCCGATCCATTTTTTTCAAACCATGGCGTAAGTCCAAAATAACAACCACAAGTCGCAGAGACTCACGCATTTCAAGATAATCGCTGATGAGTTGCTGCCATGAGGCCTGCATTTTTTTTGATACCCTGGCAAACCCGTATCCGGGTAAGTCAACAAGATACAGCCTCTCGGTAGCTGTGAAAAAATTCAGTCCCTGGGTCTTGCCTGGTTTACCGCTTGTTTTAACAAGGCTCCTGCGACGAACAAGGGTGTTAATTAAACTTGACTTACCCACATTTGATCGCCCTGCAAAAGCAACCTCCGGATACAAAGGTTCCGGTAACTGAGAAAGAGAATGAACCGATATCAAAAAGCTGACATCGGTAAATAGCTTACCCACAGATTCTTCTGTTTCCCGGTTCTCTGTCACTCTCACTCATATCACCTTGTTCAATGCATATTCAACAATTCCCTTGGCTCCCTGCTTGTGGAGTTTTGGGATAAGATCACGAACCTGATGAGCAGAAACAACCGTTTCGACGGAAAACCAATTCTGCTTATGCAGTTTAGCAACAGTTGGTGCGGTTACGCTGGGAAGCTGTTCAATCACAGCCTCAAGGCTTTCTTCAGGGATATTCATTTTAAGACCAACTATATGGTCAGCCCGAAGTGCCCCCTGAAGCAGCATGGCAATATTTTTAATTTTTTCCCGTTTCCAGGGATTCTGCATGGCTTCCCGGTTGGCAACAAGCTGGACTGTGGACTCCATCAGTTCATGAATTACCCTAAGCCCATGGGCTCGGATGGTGGACTCGGTTTCTGTAACTTCAACAATGGCATCAGCCAGCCCGGAAACAGCCTTGGCCTCGGTTGCTCCCCAAGAGAAGGCAATATCAACATTAATTCCCTTTTCTTCAAAAAATCGACGGGTAACATTGACGAGTTCCGTGGAAATCCTCTTACCTTCAAGTTGCTCTATACTGGTGATATCGGAATCACCCGGGACAGCAATTACCCAACGGGTCGGCTTTCTGCTTACCTTGGAATAGGTCAGCTTCTCTACTACCTCAACATCAGAACCATTTTCCAGAGTCCAGTCGTAACCGGTAATCCCGGCATCAAGCATTCCCGAATCCACATAATTAGACATCTCCTGAGGTCTACAGATGGAACATGACAGTTCAGGGTCATCCACTTCCGGAAAATAATTTCTTGAAATCAGTTTTATATTCCACCCCGACTTGGCAAACAGTTCAATGGTAGCCTTCTCCAAGCTTCCCTTTGGTATTCCTATCTTTAATTGTTCCATAATTTTAATTGTTCCTATTGTATTAGTTAAAAGTTGGGGATAAATTACATGTCTGATTACTATTTTTTCGCCTTCTGTCGACCGTACACTTTTTCAGGGTCGAAAACAGGCTCTGAAAAAGTCACCAGCTCATCACCATCAACCTGGCGGAAGAAACAGCTTTTATACCCCTTGTGACAGGCTGCTCCACCAAGTTGCTCAACCCTGAAGACAACGGTATCCTGATCGCAGTCAACAAAAATATTTTTAATTATCTGGACATGTCCGGAAGTCTCCCCTTTAAACCAGAGTTTATTGCGGGAACGACTCCAGTAATGAGCCTTACCGGTTTTCAGGGTTTTTTCCCAAGCCTGTTTATTTATATAGGCAAGCATTAAAACTTCTCCAGACAAATCGTCCTGAACAATGGCGGGGATAAGTCCATTTGGATCTTTGTTGAAATCTAAATCTATCATATAAATATTCCCATGCAAGCCGGTGAATCCGGCAATTTATTATTTTTTATCTGTTGCTGGTTTTTCAGATGCATTACGCTTCTTTTCCCGTCGATCTTCCATCTCCATAAAATGAATTATGCAGGAAGTCCTATACTGGCAATAATCATCAGGGTGGTTGCATACAACCACATCAGAATTACTTTTTCCCCGATATTTTACGCACTCAAGTTCCATAGAGAAATACACCTGACATAAACAATCACTTGAACACAATGTTTTTTAGCATAAAAAAGATAAAAGAGAAAACAAACAGAAAAATATCCACATTTAAGCTGTAGTTCACTCTTTGTCAAGTCCCACCATTTTTTCAGGTTACAATAATTTAAAAAAAAGCAGATACCGTTTTCCTGATATCTTTTCCCTTCAGTTAATATAACTAAAAAATGACCGTCTTCTAACCTAATCTTAACAAGCCCCATGTATAAATTCATTCAATAAGGGATGTACAGATTGCCAAACCCATCGAGAGGTGGGGACGGAAAGCCACGGGTCCACAGAAAGAAACGGACAGCCGGGTTGCATGTAATGCAACCCGGCTGTCTTTGTTTGTATCAGGTGCATTGGGGAATGTACCTTAAACTTAAAAGAAAACGACCATAAAAAGGAGCGGAAAATGCAGAACGGACACTCATTGATCAGGAAAAAGTTTATCCTGATAATCACAAGTCTTATGCTTGCCGGCAGTGCAGGTACTGCCATGGCAGAGGCTGACAAATATCGGCTGGTCTGGAACCATGATCCAGCCACAACCATGACCATTGGCTGGGGACAGGACAGTGCTGTAACTCATTATCTCCGTTACGGCAACACTCCAGAAGTAACTGACTGGGCAAGAGAAGATGTTACAGCCATCACCGATTTCGTCAACCATCGTAATGGAATTCCCAACACCATTACGAGTTATTTTGTTGACCTCAAAAACCTTACTCCGGACAGTTCATATTATTTTCAGGTCTGTGAAGAAATACTCCCAATTACTACGCCTACAGCGGGTTGTCCATCGGGGGAAATCTGTTGA
>CAZEMY010000010.1:0-20829 GCA_964513405.1 uncultured Desulfobulbaceae bacterium | reverse complement strand
TTTGTTCTATTCGCCTCTCCCGTTATATTAGTCATATGCGGGTGAGGCGAATAGGGCAAAAATGGGGTGATAGCCGAACATTCATCTTTGTTTAAACATAATACCTTTGTTGTCCATGTTGAATTTTATTATAACTTTTATAATCATGTTTTGCGGATGGGTTGTCCTTTCCGGCAAATTTGATCCGTTTTATCTGATTCTCGGTGCAATTTCATGTGCAATTGTCACCGTTCTTTCCACTGATCTCATCTTTAACAAGCGAAAAAAGTCCCTCTACCTTCGCCTGGGCGAGGCGGTTCGTTTTATATCATATTGTAACTGGCTGTTATGGGAAATTGTTAAAGCCAATTTTCATGTAATTAAACTTACCCTTACTCTTAGGCCGATAGAGGATGTCATTGATCCTCATATGTTCTCGTTTACCACCTCCCTTAAAAGTGATTTTGCCAGGTTTATTCTTGCCAACTCCATTACCCTGACTCCAGGGACTGTAACCATTCGTGTCCATAAAGATAAATTTTATATTCATGCCCTTGATTATCATACCGCCGGAGATTTGGCGGAACATGGCAGCAATGGTGAAATGGAACAGCGGGTTGCCCGTATTTTTTCTGAAGAAGGGGTAAGATGATCCTGGATGTTGCTAAAATTGGAGATGCAAAGACTCTATGAATACTTTTTTTACCGTTATAGGTTGCATCCTTCTCTTTCTAATGATCCTCCCCCTCTACCGATTAATCGTAGGTCCGGATGTAATCTCCAGAATTCTTGGTGCTAATGTGATCGGTGCCAAGACCACGATTGTTATTGTTTTGGTTGGTACCATCTATGGCAGGGTGGAGATGTTTGTTGATATTGCCATTGCTTATGCACTTTTGAACTTTATCGCTGCCCTTGCAGCATCCCGTCTCTTTCACCGGGACAAGTACTTGAAATTAAAAGAGGACTCCTGATGTTGCTTGACGCAATTATTATCATTCTAATGATCAGCGGACTTTTCTTCTTTTTCGGTACCTCCGTGGGGCTGGTGAGGTTTCCTGATTTTTACACCCGGATGCATGCTGCCCGTAAAGGGGATACCTTGTCATCCATGGTCTTGCTTGGGGGGCTTGCTCTCTACAATCTTCATGACCTGAATTTTGATAATATCCTGGTAAGCATAAAGATAATGGCTATTGCTGCGATTATTTTTATTGCCACCCCAACCGCCAGCCACGCAATTATTGATGCCGGCTACGGGGCCAATGTCGAACCATGGTCCAAAGACAAGGCAAAAGAAGGCGAAGAAGACAAAAAAACAACTTAAAGGGGGGGATTCCATGATAGAAGCGACTTTTCTATGGCAGTTTGATATTATTTTAATGTCAATGCTGGTTGTCTGTGCAATTGTTGCCCTGACAGTTAAGGATCTGGTTGCGGCCTCAATTGTTCTGGGGGCTTATGGTTTTCTGATCTGCCTGGTCTACATTGAGATGCTGGCAGTGGATGTGGCTTTCACCGAGGCAGCTGTAGGGGCAGGGGTTTCTACGGTTCTGTTGCTTGGCACAGCCAACCTGATTAAACGAAGATCCAAGGATTAGGCAGCAAATGAAAGCATTGACATTGATTTTAACCTTTGCTGTGGGATTAATTCTTCTCGCTGCCGTTGTCGATCTTCCGGACTGGGGAGACCCGGATTCACCTGCATCAACATATCTTTCACCTCATTTTATTCAAAACGCCATGGTGGAGACCGGTGCTCCCAATATGGTTACTGCGGTTCTTGCTGACTATCGTAGTTACGACACCATGTTTGAGGTTGTGGTGGTTTTTTGTGCCGCCTTAACGATAATGTTTGTCCTGCGCAGGACTCATAGAGAAACAGAAAAGTTTCACAAGCCCCGACCGGAGCGGGAAGATTCCGATATTATTCTCCAGTGGGCAGCCCGCCTGCTGGTTCCGGCCATGCAACTCTTTGCCCTTTATGTTCTCGTTCACGGACATCACAGTCCGGGCGGTGGCTTCCAGGGGGGAGTAATTTTTGGGGCCGGGTTTATTCTCCTTGCCCTTGCCTATGACCTTGAAACCATCCTCAAACCTTTCAGGGAGGGGCGGCTGTTTATGTTCTGTGTACTCGGGGCTGCCCTTTATGTTGGTATCGGGGTGGGTAGTTTGCTTCTTGGGGGTAACTTTATGGATTATGGTGTCTGGGCGGATATACTGGGGGTCAGTGAGGTTAAGGCCCATTATCTCGGTATGCTGGGCATTGAAATAGGTGTGACCATAACGGTTATGGCTGTAATGTTCTCGTTGTATGCCGACCTTGCCTCCGGCGGTGATATGGATGAGGGGCTTTAAATGAAGGACTTTTTACCATTTGTCATTGCCAATTATAATTACTGGATATCCATGATTCTCATGCTGATCGGGATGTATGGAATGATAGCCAAGGATAATCTTTTTAAAAAAATCATTGGCATGTCAATTTTTCAGTCGGCGATTATTCTCTTTTATATTTCATTAAGTGTAAAAAAAGATGGTTCTGTGCCTATTCTTAAATACGAAGACATGGGATATATGGCTGTTATTAATGTTGCGGATTATGACAATCCGCTGCCCCATGTACTTATGCTGACAGCCATTGTGGTTGGGGTTGCAATCCTTGGGGTTGCTCTTGCTGTTCTTCAAAAGGTTCACCATGTCCATGGTACCGTTGAAGAAGATAAAATCTTAGAGTCAATGCGGGAATAGGAATGATAGAAAACCATCTTCCCGTAATAGTTATTCTCGCCCCGCTTATCGCTTCACTTACCATTGGCCTGCTGGTTCGTGGAAGTGCGGCACTGTCTTCGTTTATCCTGATAGTTGCCCTGATTTGCTCATTTCTGGCATCGTGTTCGCTGCTTTTTGGCGTAATGGAGAGCGGAGTTGCGGTTCATTATTTTATGGGCAACTGGCAGCCCCCATTTGGAATTGAACTGGTTGTTGATCACTTAAGCTCCATGGTTCTGGTGCTGGTCTCAGGTTGTGCTTTACTCACTGCTGTGTACTCCCTGCCTGAAGTCTGCAGGGAGCTGCCGGATCGTACCCATCATTATTACTCGCTTTATGCTCTTCTGGTCAGTGGTCTTTTGGGCATAGTTTCCAGCGGTGATGTCTTTAACCTCTATGTCCTGCTTGAAATATCAGCATTGGCAAGTTATGCCCTGCTTGCCGGCGGCAGAGGGCTGGCATATATATCCACCTTTAAATATATAATGGTGGGTACCATCGGAGCCAGTTTTTATCTCTTTGGGGTTGCCTATATTTATATCAAAACCGGTTCTCTTAATATAGCTGATCTCGGGGTAATGCTGGCAGCCCCGGAACTCACCGAGTCAATATCCATAAAAATAGGTTTTGTCCTAATCATTATCGGTGTCTGGGTCAAGATGGCATTTTTCCCTCTCCATGGATGGTTGCCCAACGCCTATACCTACGCTTCATCCACCACCAGCTGCCTTATTGCACCGCTGATGACCAAGGTTTCTGTTTATATCATGATCAGGCTGATGTTTACGGTCTTTTCAGCGGATTATATTTTCCAGACTCTTGAGTACGGGGCAATAGTGATGGCAATGGCATGTGCTGCCATTCTTTTTGGCTCTATCAGTGCCTTGGCCCAAAAAGACTTAAAAAGAATGCTCTGCTATATTGTTATTGCCGAAATAGGATACATGGTGGGCGGGGTCTGGATGGCTGATGGCACTGGCTTTACCGGAGCGGTTTATCATATCCTTGCTGATGCGGTGATGACTCTCTGCATGTTTATGGTTATCGGGGCGGTAATCCACACCACAGACAAAAGCTCATTAGATGCTATGCGGGGTATTTTCCGGAAGATGCCGATTACCGGGGTAGTTTTTCTGATTGGAGCATTTGCCCTGATCGGTGTTCCGCCGACCTGTGGATTCTTTTCAAAATGGTTTTTGCTCTCCGGGGCAATGGCCACTGAACAATGGTTTTTTGCCGGTTCGCTTATAATTTCCAGTCTTATTAATGCTGTTATTTTCTTTCGCCTGATAGAAATAGGCTTTTTCCCCTCATTTAAGGAAGGGGAAAGCGGGGATCACCACGAGGTTGTGGTGGTAAAAGAGGCACCGGTTGCCATGTTGGTTCCCATGGTGATCACGGCGACTCTTCTGTTGTTGATTGGTATCTATGCCGGTGAAATTTCCAGTAATCTGATTCGTTGGACTATCCCCGCAGGGCTGTAGAACTCTGCATTGATGAAATGATAAATAAACCATGACCGTCATTAACTTTACCCCTCTAACACCTCTGCTCGCCATTCTGGTTTCAACCGGAGCGGCAGTCCTTATAGCCTTGAGCTCAAAAAGTCCTAACCTTAGGGAATTCTGGACTTTTCTTGCTGCGGTGATCAAGATATATCTGATCTATTCCATGATGGACTGGATTCTGGCCGGTAATACATATACCCTTGTGCTATGGGAGTTTCTACCGGGTTTGTCCATTAAACTAAAGGTCGATGGATTTGGGATGATGTTTGCCCTTATCGCTTCCATTCTCTGGTTAGTTACTTCCATCTATTCCATTGGTTATATGCGGGGTCTTAAAGAACATGCCCAGACCCGTTTTTTCTGTTTCTTTGCCATTGCTCTCTCAGCAACCATAGGCGTTGCCTTTGCCGGTAATCTGCTTACCCTTTATCTGTTTTACGAGCTGCTCTCCCTGTCCACTTATCCTCTGGTTGCTCATCATCAGGATAAAAATTCCCGGGGCGGGGCTCGGAAGTATCTGATTTATCTGCTCGGTACTTCTGTGGGGCTGGCTTTGCCCGCTATGATTTTTACATACTACCTGACCGGATCTCTTGAGTTTTCAAGTCTCGGGGTCTTTGCAGAGTCCACTCCGAAAACAGTCCTCGTTGTTCTTCTTTTGATGTTTATGTTCGGTTTTTCCAAAGCCGGGTTAATGCCATTTCATTCTTGGCTTCCCGGAGCCATGGTTGCACCAACTCCGGTGTCAGCCTTGCTTCACGCAGTAGCGGTGGTTAAAGTTGGAGTATTTTCTGTTCTTCGTATTTTCACCGGAATTTTTGGGATTGATCTGTTGGCTGCCCAGAACCTTAATACCATTATTTGTGTAATAGCCTCCTTCACGGTTATTACTGCCTCACTTATTGCCCTCTCCCAGGATAATCTTAAACGAAGGCTGGCCTTTTCCACGGTGGGACAGCTTGCCTATATAATCCTTGGAGCCGGTCTGGCATCAAAACTTGCGGTTACCGGTTCCATGCTCCATATAGGTATGCATGCATTTGGTAAAATAACCCTGTTTTTCTGTGCCGGAGCAATCTTTGTTGCCACCGGCAAAAAATATATTTCGGAGATGGTTGGGATTGGCAGAAGAATGCCAATTACCATGACCGCCTTTTTTATTGGTTCCCTTGCCGTTATTGGTCTTCCGCCTACGGGCGGTCTTATCAGTAAACTGCTTATGGTACGGGGGGCGATGGATGCGGAAATGGCATGGGTAATTGGTGTTTATCTTGTCAGTTCTTTTTTGAATGCGTTTTATTTTCTTCCCATTGTCTATAAGGCTTTTTTCTGTACAGCCGAGGAGGCAATGTTTGAGAACAAGATTCAGGAAGCCCCGGTTTTCTGCTGGCTGCCGCCTGTTTTGACGGCAACCGGCTGTGTTGTTCTTTTCTTTTTCCCCTGGCTGTTTGCAGGGTTTGCCGAAATAATGTTCAAGTAACAACATCTTTATTTTTACAAAATAACTATGCCGGAAACAAATATGGACAACGGGTATTTTGATCGACAAGAAACAAAAAAACTTCTCTGGAACATTTTATGGATCACCTGTGGTCTTTCGCTGGTTCTGGGGTTATTTGTGAAGCAGAAAAGCTATTTTCCCATAGATGATTTTTACGGTTTCTATGCGTTACTTGGGTTTATGGCCTGTGCTGTCTCTATTATAATCAGCAAAGGGGTGGGGTTTATTTTTAAAAGAAAGGAGAATCATTATGATGTTGATGCATAATCTGCCTCCTGGTCTGATCCTGATATTTGCGGCTTTTCTTGTTTACCTGCTTCCCGGTCGCTTAAAGAACTGGTGTGCGATTATCTTTTCTGTTCTTGCCTTTTGGCAGATAGTCCGTCTTTCAGGGAATGCGATACTTCCTTTTCAGCTTCTTGATCTTGAACTTGCAGTTCTGCGGGTTGATGGTTGGAGCAAGGCGTTTGCCTATATCTTCACCCTTAGCAGTTTTGCCGCCTTTCTGTACGGGTATCACGAAAAGAAATCCCATCAGCTCTGTAGTGGCTTGTTGTACATAGGCAGTGCCTTGATGGTGGTTTTTGCCGGCGATCTTATTACCCTCTATATTTTCTGGGAGGTTATGGCAATAACCTCGGTCTATCTTATTCTTGGTAGAAAAACAAAGAAATCTTACCGGGCTGCCTTTCGTTACATCCTTGTCCATATTTTCGGCGGTCTGGTTCTGCTTGCCGGTATTGTTATCACCATTCAACAGTCAGGCTCGATTGCCTTTAATGCTTTCGACCCGGCTAACCCGCATCTTGGCACCTGGTTGATTCTGGCTGGTTTCCTGGTCAATGCCGCTGCCATTCCGTTTTCTTCGTGGCTTCCCGATGCCTACCCGGAAGCCAGTATCATGGGCGGGGTTATTTTGAGTGCCTACACCTCAAAAACGGCTGTTTATGCCTTGCTCCGTGGTTTTCCCGGCTGGGAGATTCTGATAATAATCGGCTCGGCAATGGCTATATACGGGGTGATTTACGCCCTCTTGGAAAATGACATACGACGGATGCTCGCCTACGCTATTGTCGGTCAGGTAGGCTTTATGGTCTGTGCGGTGGGGATAGGCACTCCCCTGGCTTTAAACGGAGTTGTTGTCCATGCCTTTTGTCATATTATCTACAAAGGTTTGTTGTGGATGAGTGCCGGGGCTGTGATTTACCGGGTTGGCAAGAGTAAATTTACGGAGTTGGGCGGGCTTTACAGGAGTATGCCCTGGACAACTGTTTTTGGTTGTATTGGAGCTTTGGCGATTGCAGCACCACTTACCTCCGGTTTTATTTCAAAAAATATGATTCTTGCCGAAGCCGCATCAAATAACCTTTTCTGGCCCTGGTTTATCCTTAAAGCTGCTTCTGTGGGAGCATTTATCTCCATTGGTCTTAAGTTTCCCTACTTTGTCTTTTTTGGCAAAAGTAAGGTTGAGGGTTTGCCTCAGCCCCATAGGGAAGCACCAAAAGCTATGCTGTTCGCTATGTCTTTTATGGCTTTTTTCTGTATTTACCTAGGTATATTTCCGGGAACACTCTATAATATTCTCCCTGGGGCGGAGCTGGTAAAATCAGTTATGCCTTATACTTTTTGGGATATTTATATATATCATTTTTCAAGCCTGGTTTTCCATGTTCAGTTGTTGTCTTTTGCAACCCTGGCTTTCTTTCTTATTCTCCCATTCTTTAAACAGACCAATACCATCACTCTTGATATTGACTGGTTTTATCGTCGTGGGGGAGTGGTGGCTTATCTGCTTTTTGATCAAGGTCTGAATGGAGTAAATAATCTCAGTAATCGGATTGTCGTTGAAAGTGGGATGAAATCTCTGGCGAAATTTTTCAGGGATGGACCGGCTCGTATATTGCTGTTTTTTGTACAACCGCTATGGTCACTTACTGGAGTGGATCGTGAGGGTTCAAGAGCCATGGAGATAAAGTTTATTAACAGGTTCCGTAACTGTTTTTTCTCCATTGGCAATACAGCGGTCTCTACTCTTGCCCTGATTCTCCTCTTGCTGCTTGTTTGATTATTGGGGCAATATTCAAACATTTAAAGGCTCGTTATTTATCAGTGGTTAGCATAAACCCCAATGTTTACTGTTGAACTCAGGAGTATTTTGTACCCCATTCTTCAAGTTCCGCTTTTTCATTATCTTCAAGTGACTCGCCGATAGATGAAACAAGTTGACCAATTTCCTCCCTGGTTAACTTGTCCCGGCTTGAACCTATCTCCCCAAAGCCATTATCAATAAGAAAGCCTCCTGCCGGTCCAACCATATCAGTAATTTTTTCTTCCAGGGCATCCAGAAAATCTTCCCGTTCCCTGCTGGGCATCACATCTTTTATGATAACTTTTTCCGCAACACCGTCAAGCAGTAGTCGGCAGATTCTGGTTAAAACAGTGAGTTCCGGGTGGCTGGCAATGGATACGATACTGCCAATACTGGTTTGTCCATCGAGCAGCAATGCTATTTTCAAATCATTTGCATTTAGTTTGTCAGATTTTTGAAGTTTATGGGAATCAACCTGACAGGCAATGGTGTCATTTGGGATATTGTCATTTATTATGGGGATATTTTTAAATGTTTTTTCAAGAAAAGAGAGAATCGACATGGTATCAATTTCAGGGTCAGCAAGGTAGTTTCCCTGTTCATTTTCCTTAAAACTGGTGGTGATACTTATCCATTGAATACAGGTCAGGGCAGCTTTTCTGCCGTGCATGTTTTTTGTTTCGACCTGTTCGATGATACCTTCCTTTAAATAAATTCGGGCTGTATCATTGTATTTATGGGTGACTTCAAGAATACCGCCTTTACCTTCAAAAATCAGTGGTTTCAGGATGGGCAATAATGACTGATACATGATATTTCCTCTTGATAATGCGTGATAGTGCAGCTATTTCCGGACAGCTTCCCGTGTGCATATAAGATGTTATTATAAATATAAATTACTCAAGGTTAATTATGTTGTGGGGGCTGATGCTCCTTAAAAATTCTAATCAGTTCCGCTGTTGGCGGTTCCCCGTATACTTTTTCATAGGTGATCTGAAACTGCGGCACTGTTGAAACCAGACCGTTGGCGACGGTTTTGGTGAAGTTAGCTTTTGATTCAAAATCGCTATTTTTTCCATTGGTGTTGCGGGCAACCTGGATTTGTTTTAAAAAATATGTTATTGTTTCATTGGCTGGATATCCTCCAAACTGTTTGTTATATTCATCACGAAATTTTAAGACAGTTGGGTTGTTGCTGCTGGCCATTTTCTCTGCAAAATCAAAAAAGCCCTGTTTTTCATGTTTTATGGGTTGTCTTTTTTGTTTATGTATCTGTATTTGTTGTAAAAAATACTCGATAATCCTGTCTGGCGGTGGTTCACCATATTCCTGAATAAAAGATTGACGGAACTTCAAGATGGTTGGATTGTCATAGGTGGCTATTTTTTCGGTAAATTGTTTGGGAGATGGTTTTATGTTTGTTTTTGTATCCGGTTTCTGTTTGTTTCTTCCAATGTAAGAAAAATATGTATCTACTTCCTGGCTGCTTATTTTTGCAATACCAACAAAATAATCAACGAGATCAAGCCCTGGAGCGTGTCCCATTTCTTCGATAATTTCATGGTGCATTTCCATTAGGGATGGGTGTGGAGATTTTGCGGATGCATTGGCAATTGAAACCTGAATATCCCAGAAATGACTTTGTTTTTTCCCGTTGTGCATTTGTTTCACAAATAAGTGGTGATAGATATTTTTTGCATGTTTGGAACATGAATTTAAAATCTCTGTTCTAATGAAATCACATCAACAGTGATAATATCAAGTAAAAAGGAACAATATCTACCTGGTAAGCAGATAATAAATCACAAGATTTTAACCGAAACGCTGGCAGCTACGGCGGCAGGGAGGGCAGTTTGGTGGATGGAGAAAAACCTTGCACCATGACTTTGAGCCACAACAGGACAGGAACCCCGTATTATATCGTAACCTTCCCTGCTTCTTTGAGCATGGTGAGCAACTCATCACCGGAGAGCCTGCCGCTGATGTCGCCACCAGCAAGAAGACTGTCGGCAAGATCCCGTTTCTGCTCATGGAGAGCAACGATCTGTTCTTCAATCGTTCCTTCAGTAACCAGCCGGTACACGGTTACCGGTCTTTCCTGCCCGATTCTATGACAGCGATCCGAGGCCTGATCTTCCACCGCCGGATTCCACCACGGATCCATATGGATAACATAATCAGCAGCAGTGAGGTTCAAGCCCGTACCGCCGGCCTTTAGGCTGATTAAAAAAACATCGCCCTTGCCGGCCTGGAAATCTTTAACCCGCTGGTCCCGTTGTTTTTTTGAAGTGGAGCCGTCGAGATACTGATAGCTGATTTTCTCTTTATCAAGAAATTCCCTGATGATACTCAAGTGACCGACAAACTGACTGAAAACCAGAGCCTTGTGGTTACCGGCAAGTAACTCCTTAACGGTATCGCCAAATACCTTGAGTTTGGAAGAGGGGATATCGCTGTTGTTATCAACCAGTTTGGGATTACAGCAAAGCCTGCGGAGCTTCATTATTTCGGCAAGAATCTGAAGATGACGGCTGCCGGCTTTTTCTTCCTCGCCAAGCCCCTCCAGTTTTTCCACCGCTCTCTGGCGAAAGGCTTCGTATAAGGAGGCCTCTTCTTTACTCATTATGATCTTGAGAGTTACATCTGTTCTGGGTGGTAACTCTTCGAGAACATTGGTTTTCAAGCGGCGAAGAAGAAAGGGACGAATAAGTTTGCGAAGGCTGCGGCGGGCATCTTCATCCTGATCCCGCTCAATGGGGATGCTGAATCTCTGGGTAAACGATTTCTGAGAGCCAAGCAGTCCCGGATTTAGAAAACGAAACAATGCCCATAACTCAGTGAGATTGTTTTCCACCGGAGTGCCGGTGGTTGCCAGTTTGAAAGCCCCGTTGAGACGGGTTGCAGCCCGGGAGCGTTTGGTAACATGGTTTTTGATCGCCTGTGCCTCGTCTAACACCACCATTTGCCAGTCGATTTTCTCCAACTTGTCGATTTCAGCGGGCAAAAGACCGTAACTGCAAACCACCAGGTCAAAAGCACCAAGTTCTTTTAAGGTTTCATCCCGATCACCGGGACCAAAATGATGAACCCGCAGGGTCGGGGCAAAACGGCGGGCCTCATCTTCCCAGTTTGCAAGTACTGAAACCGGGGCAATAACCAAGCTGGGACCGTTTTCAGCCATGAGCAGCATGGCGGCAAGGGCCTGGACAGTTTTTCCCAGCCCCATATCATCGGCAAGACAGCCGCCCACTCCCCAGTGAGCCAGCTGAGCCAGCCAGCTGACCCCCTGTTTCTGATAGGGTCTCAACTCCGCCCTTAAGGTTGATGGTATTTCTGCCTTGATAACCTCTCTTAATTTTAAAACATGCTGCTTCCAGGCCTTATCGGTTTTTAAGGAATCAATCTGGTCTGTCAACTCATCAAGTGCCGGCACTGCCAGCGGTGATATCTTTATTCCCCTGCCGGAGTGATCGCCAAAGGCCTGCAACTCCTTGAGCCGGTTTTTAAACTCCCTGGTCAGGGCAAGAAAAGAGCCGTCATCAAGTTTGATAAATTCTCCCTGTGCCTGGTCAAGCAGGGCAAGAAGCTGTTTTAAGTCAAGGGTAAGATTATCATCAACCTTAAGACTGCCGGTGGCCTGGAACCAGTCCCTCTCTTTTTTAAATCCCATGGACATGTTCTTAAAAGAGACCTGCCCCCGCATTTTAAACTTTTCTCCCCTGGGCCACTCAAGGGCAACTTTATCCCCGCACTCCTTGAGATCAAGGAGCATTTGCAGGCAGTCCTGCGGGTCTTCAACCTGAAAAGCTTCATCGCTTGCACCATTTTTAAGGCGGGTCATAACCGGAGAAGAATCAATGATTTCCCTGACCAGCTCTTTTTCTTTTTTTATCTTTCGGCGGGTCATAACCGACTGAGAGTCTATTTCCGCAAAAATAGTCTCTCCGCCCCGGGCCGGTTTATACCAGGTACCGGCATCAGCAAAGGGACGGACAAAAAATTCCGCCTGTAACCCCTGTCCCATGGGAAGAAGGTGGAGATGGGGTTTGGGATCGCTTTGCTTTTCCTGGACATCGCCTGAGACAGGAACAATATCCGACTCAATGGTGATAAGCGATGACAGGGCAGGGATGGTCTCTTTGAGCTGGTCAAGTTTTTCCCTGGGAATGGTTATATCTTTGCTAATAATCTGGTATAATTCTTGTTGTTTATCATTTAACTTAAGGAGGTTGAAACGGGTTGGCGTTTCCCTGATCAAAGCCATACCTTTATGGAGGTGTAACCCTTTTAATGGCGGGGACATGGATAAGGATACCTTATCAGACTTGTTGGTCACCTGAAGCTGAGGCTGGGTTGCGACAAGCTCTATTCTTGTCTGGGGAGATTCGCTTAAAAAAAGGTTGGGATGGTCAACCAGTAAGGGCAGGATTTTGGCAATTGGCAGGGTGTAAGTTGGTGTACTCCGGTAATATCCATATTTATAGGAATGGCCAAGAAGGACTGTCTTGCTTATCAGCCGATCCTTATCGTTTAAGCCATCCATGGTATCTGCTCGCTCACGCATGGTCTTTAGGGAAACTGCTCTGCCTTTGCTCCATTTGCCATTTTTACCCCGTACCCGCATCTTGGGATAGATATTAATCTCATTTATATCTGCGGAATTGTATGCAAGCAGCCAGACTATCCGCTGGTCATTGCTGCTCCGCCCAGTTTGACCTTTATTTTTGGTTGAAATCAGACCATTGATGGCCCTGATTGTCTTTTGCCACTCCGGGATGGGGAAATAACTGTCTGACAGGCAGGACTGGCCAGTGGCAGAGCTTATCTCTTTGACGATTTTTTTATGTTTTACTTTTAAATTACCTGCTTTGGCAAGGAGGTTGGCTGTTTCTGCGGATAGAAATAGGTTGTTTTGGCTGGTACTGTTTTCATGAATCTTTTTCAGATCGGTAATAACCTTTGCAGTTGCTTTTTGTTCTGTCCAGATAATGATCATGACTATAAAAAGATTTATCAGGACGGGATTGTTTTTATCTGTTCTTAGGCTGACAAGCGGCTCTGCAAGTGGTCTGGCGGCGAGGTCATGAAAACATGGGAGAAGAGCGAGGACAAGGTACCGTGAGGATGTCAGAGGGGCGTTGTTAGTCAGCTTGTCTATCAGGTTAATATATTGTATGCCCCGGTTGATAGAGGGTAAATCATTTTTTTTCAGCAGGGTGAGAAGATAGAGAAAAGATACATAGTCGGGAAGAATAATATTTTTTTTTCTGCTTTTTCCTTTAATAAATTTTAACCATAGTTCAAAACCTTTTAAGGCCTTGTCAGTATCACCGATAGAAACGGCGGCAACGGTATCACTCTGGTTCCTTATGGGGATTGGTAAGGATTTATCCCCGCTTATTTTCTTTAAGGCTTCGTGATTGCCCGCAAAGAGCAGAGAGACGGCAGCAGCATCAAGATATTTGCAGTCCTGCTCTTTAATCTGCCTGAGCCTTGTTATAAATATGTCTTCAAAGTCTGGAAACGGAAACATATTGAAGGCGGCCTGCTTCATAAGCCAGTTGGCAGCGAAAATAGAGCCGGTTCGGGTGATATGGAGCAAAAGCTCCGGGTTAAAGGGATTAAACAGTAGTATAGTCAAAGGGTGGGGGAGACTGTAGAAGCGGTTCTGGCTGTATTCAACGAGTAGCTCCAGGTCGTTATCGTCTTCTCCGCTGATAACCAGACAGAGAATCCTGTGTAACATATCCTGATAGCTATAAAAAAAAGTTGTTTTTTTATTTGCTGATGAAAAAAATCGCGGCAATGTTTTTTCTATGGTGTTGTTCCAGTTGATAAAGTCATCGTTGTTGAGGGTTGCAAGCAGGGCGACAACCTTTATTTCTTCTGATGCTGATATATTTGTTTTTTCGCGGGTAATGTATTTTTTATTTTGAAGGTTATCAATGCTGTCTCGAACAGTTTCCGCTTTAAACGCTCTGCCATTCTCATCTCTTAAGGAAAGGGCGTTAATGCATTTATGGATAGATGTCTGGGTACAGACCATATTACCGGTAATTGCCAGGATTCTTAGCAGGTACTGTTCAAGGAGCGATAGTTGATTGTATTGTTTGGGAGATAGCATTTTTAATTATCCGGGCAGCAGGTTGAGTTAAAATTTATCCATAACAAGGTATCATAGTTTATGTACCCTGTGTAGAAAAACAGAGTATTCAAATTTTCTTTGTGGTGACAACTTGCTGAAATCAAGATATTATCAGACATGGGAGAGAAGAAAATAAAAAGCATAAACGATAAACGAAAGGGTTGGATTGATCTTGAGATCAACCCGGCTGGCAAGATTTACGCAATAGGGGCACTGTTGTGCGGAGCTGGTGATTTAGAGAAGAACTTTATTCGCCATTGCCGTGGCGGGGATGAACAGGGGCGAAAGGCTCTTGCGGAACTTGATGATTTCCTTGCTCCGGCTGAGTTGATTTGCGGCCATAATATAATATCCCATGATCTGCCGGCTCTTGAGCTTGTGTGTCCTGATCTGTCCCTGCTCGAAAAACCGGTTATTGACACCCTCTATATTTCTCCTCTTGCTTTCCCGGAAAACCCATATCACAGATTGATAAAGGATTATAAGCTGGTCAGGGATACGCTCAACGACCCCCTTGCCGATTCCCGCCTTGCCCGTGAACTGTTTAATGATCAGATTGAAGTTTTTTTTAATTGTCTCAATGGGGAGAAAAGGAAGAAATCAACACGGGCATCTTTTTACGGTTATTGTTTTAGGGTTGATGAAAAGTATAAGGGTATTAGTGATTTTTTTTCGGACACAGAAACAGAAACAGAAAAAATAAACAGTTTTCAGGAAGCGGAATCCGCTGCCCATTCCCTTATCGGTCATCTGGTCTGCCGCCAGGCATTGGCGGATTATTTATCCGGCTGGTTAAAAGACAGCTCCCATAGAATAAGTATGGCCTATGTGGTTGCCTGGCTCGGAGTGGCAGGTGGTTCTTCGGTTTTGCCGCCCTGGGTATTGCACAGGTTTGCCGAAACAACAGATATTATCCATAAGCTTCGTGATAGTCCCTGTTCAGCTTCTGCGGAGTTTTGCTCATATTGCCGAAACACCCATAACCCAGTCAAACAGTTAACCCATTTTTTTGCTTTTCCCTCTTTCCGGGCAACCCCTGCCCACAGCGATGGCTCCAGTCTTCAGGAAAGGGTGGTGGAGTCCGCCATGGCGGCTCATTCTCTGCTGGCAATTCTTCCCACCGGCGGCGGTAAATCGCTCTGTTTCCAGCTGCCGGCCCTTGTCCGTCATCGGCGGTGTGGTCTGCTTACCATCGTTATTTCCCCTCTTCAGGCTCTGATGAAAGACCAGGTGGACAACCTCCGCAGCCGTACCGGGTCCCTGTCTGTAACCGCTCTTTATGGGATGCTGACAGCTCCTCAGCGGGGGGAAGTATTAAAGATGGTGGCCATGGGGGATGCGGCGATTCTTTATGTCTCGCCGGAACAGCTCCGCAATCACTCCTTTTTGTCAGCCATAAAACAGCGGCAGATCGGGGCCTGGGTATTTGATGAAGCCCATTGTCTTTCCAAATGGGGGCATGATTTCCGTACCGATTATGTTTATGCTGCTCGCTTTATCCGTGAATTCAGTGCCAGCCAAGGCACGACTGTGCCTCCGGTGCAGTGTTTTACAGCCACCGCCAAAAAAGATGTCCGAGATGAAATAATTGCCTGGTTCAGGGAGCAGCTCGGTCTCGTTTTAAATATTTTCGAGGCGACAGTGGAGCGGGAAAATCTCCATTTTGAAGTACAGGAGGCGAGTGGAGCCGGTAAATATAGCCGGGTGGCAGAGCTGCTGGCCGAGAGAATGGAAGAGGGGGCTGCCATTGTCTACTGTGCAACCCGGCGGGGCTGTGAACAGTTGGCTGATTTTTTAAAGGAAAGCGGTTTTGAGGCAGAGGCCTTTCATGCCGGGCTGGAACCACCGCTTAAAGAGAGTATTCAGGAAAGATTTGTTGCCGGTACCATCCGGGTGATCTGTGCCACCAATGCCTTTGGCATGGGGATTGACAAGGAAAATGTCCGCCTGGTTATCCATGCTGATATTCCCGGCTCGCTGGAAAATTATCTTCAGGAGGCGGGCAGGGCCGGGCGGGATTTGGGAGATGCTGACTGTGTACTGCTCTTTGACCGGCACGATATTGAAACCCAGTTCAGGCTTAACTCGTTCTCCCAGCTGAGTAAGGCGGATATCGCCCAGATTTTGAGGGGACTTCGTTCTGCCCGCCGGAACCCGGACGGCAATGTGGTTCTGACTCCCCATGAACTGCTTCGCTCAGATCGGGTTGAGACCAGTTTTGATCTTGAAGACCGTAATGCCGCCACGAAAGTTAAAACTGCTGTTTCCTGGTTGGAGAGAGCCGGAATGGTGGAGAGAAACGAGAATATGACCAAAGTCTTTCAGGGACGGCCACGGGTAAAGAGCATGGAGGAAGCAGAGAAAAAAATGGGTGGTCTTGGTCTCTCAGCCACTCAAAAACAGAGTTGGCTGACTATTATTGAGACTCTGATGAACGCTGAAAGCGATGAATCGTTTTCAGCAGATCAGCTTGGCGAACTTCTGCCGGTTGCAGATGGAGATAATCAGGGGAAAGACCACAAAGCCGGGAAGATGGTTCTTCGCACCCTTTATGATATGGCAAACAAGGGGCTTATCCACAAGACCACCCTTCTCTCTGCTTTTATCCGTTTCAAGGTGAAGTCCCATTCCCGCAGCCGCCTGAAAAAGATATCTGCTTTGGAAAAAGGTCTGCTTGAGCTGATGGAGGAACAGGCACCGGATGCCCAGACCAACGATTGGCAGACATTATCGCTGCGATTAGTGAACCAGAGTTTACTGGATAGGGGGTTTGCCGACAGTAATCCGGAGAGTCTGCGTAATCTTCTTGTGAGTATGAGCCTGGACGGGCAGGGGCTGGCTGGCGGTCGCGGTTCTCTTGAGCTTCGCAGATGCAGTACTGATGGATATCGGCTTAAATTACAGCGGGATTGGCTTTCGCTGCGCAAAACAGCCAAACTCAGAACCATGGTGGCAGATTCGGTGCTTAATACTATCCATGGCAAGGTGGCTGCCGATACCCCGCCGTCAGCCCAGCTTCTAATTGAGTTTTCAGGTGAGGAGCTTATTGAAGGTTTAAGGGCAAATCTTTTTTTGCGAGCGGAACTAAAAGATTATCTTGCTGCCATGGATCGGGGTTTGATGTTTCTCCATGAGCAGAAAGTTATCATCCTCCAGCAGGGACTGGCGGTTTTTCATCAGGCCATGACCATCAAGGTAAACCCGGAGAAGAGACAATATACCAAGGGTGATTTCGCCCCTCTGGAACACCATTACAGCGAACGGGTTTTTCAGGTTCATGTCATGCATGAGTACGCCCGTCAGGGAACGGTAAAAATAGCCCAGGCACTGCGGTTGATCATGGGCTATTTCAGTATGGATCGAAGTGAATTTATAAGGAGATTTTTTGCCGGTCGGGAAAAGGCTCTCAAGCGGGCCACCAGTCATGAATCTTTTGTCAGGATCGTCGAGGAACTCCATAATTCTGAGCAGCAATCTCTGGTTGCTGCCGGGAAGCGGAAGAATCTGCTTGTTCTGGCCGGACCAGGGGCGGGGAAAACCAGGGTGGTCGTTCATCGTTGTGCCTATCTGCTCAGAGTAAAAAGGGTTAGGGCAACCGCCATTATTGTTCTCTGTTTTAACCGCTCAGCAGTCTCCGAGTTGCGAAGCCGTCTTAAGCAGTTAGTGGGCAGCGACAGTGTAGGGGTGGCAATTTCAACCTATCACAGCCTGGCTCTGCGGTTAACCGGGCAGTCTCCGCTGGCTGCCGCCGGAAATAACGGTGGGGAGGAACCTTACTTTGATACGGTCATGGCTGCGGCTGTGGAATTACTCAAGGGGGAACGGGAAGTCCCAGGGCTTGAAGAAGATGAGTATCGGGAAAAGATTCTTGGCGGCTATGAGTATATCCTTGTTGATGAGTATCAGGATATTGACCGGAGCCAGTATGAGTTGATCTCCGCTTTGAGCGGGCGCAACCTGGGAAAAGGAAAACATAAACTCAATATTATGGCGGTTGGTGATGACGACCAGAATATTTATAGCTTCCGGGGTAGCGGAGTGGAGTTTATCAGGAGATTTAAGGAAGATTACCAGGCTGAAGTCCGGTATCTGGTTGAAAATTACCGCTCAAGCAGTCATATCATTGCCGCTGCCAACAAGATGATTGAGACTGCCCGGCAAAGGATGAAAAAAGATTACCCTATTCGGACAAACCGGGGTCGGGAGAAGGAACCGGCCGGCGGGGAGTGGGAGCGGTTTGATGATTTTGGCCGGGGACGGGTACAGGTCATCAGGTTTACCGATACCATTAATCAGGTTGTGGCTGTGGTGGAGTCAATAAAGCGGTTGAGCGGTCTTGCTCCTGTTCCACTTCCCTGGAACTGCTTTGCGGTTCTGGGACGGGACTGGCGTTCCTTGTCACTGTTTCGCTCGCTCTGTGAGGAAGAGTCCATTCCGGTAAATATCCCCATGGACAGGGATAGCATTCCTCCTCTGCACAGGATTCGTGAATTTTTCATCTTTATAAAGAGCTTAAAGGAGCGGGAAGAGAAAATGTTCTCGGCGGAAGAGTTACTTGAGATTGCGGATTCTCTCTCTTCCGGTCGGGAAAATCGCTGGCATCGGCAGTTGCGAAAGCTTGTCTCTGACTGGCAGGCAGAGGTTGGAGAAGATGAGTTGGCCAAAGAGTTGTTCTTTGAGTTTTTATTTGACTCCCTGCGGGAACAACGCTGGGAACAGCAGGTGGGTGAAGGGGTTTTTGGAGGCACTGTCCATGCCGCCAAGGGGCTGGAGTTTGCCCATGTTTTCATTCTTGATGACAGTTGGCTGCGGGCAGTGGCGGGTCACCCTGAAAAACTTGAAGAGGAACGCCGTCTTTATTATGTGGCAATGACCAGAGCCATGGAAACCCTGACCCTGATGGAGGATAAGAATAAACCTAACCCGTTTGCCAGCACCCTTGATGGGGACTTTATTCTTCGTACGGATTTTACGATTGGCTCCGGCGAGACTGCTAACCGGGAGTTTTACAGGTACACCACTTTGAAACTGAATGAAATTGATCTTGGTTATGGGGGGCGAAAATATGAGAATCATCCCATCCACTCAACCATAGCCGGTCTTGAAACCGGCAGCGAGCTGCAAATGATACAGGATAAAGACGAGAGGGTTACCTTTAAGGCAGGCAGTGTTTCAGTGGCGGCTCTTTCCCGCCGGGCCGCCCCCTTTTGGCAGGGTAAACTTGACTCGGTGGTCAGTGTCCGGGTAACAGGTCTGTTTTACCGTTTTCTTGATGAGGTGAATCTGGAGTACAGGAAGCTGTACAAGGTTAAAAGCTGGGAGGTGCCTCTGCTCGAGATTGTCAGCAGGTGGTAGGTTTTTTTGCAGGGTACCTAATTCGTCCCCTCTGTGTCAGGATGATTTTCGTTCACACGATATGCATGGGAACGAAAAATCAAATGTCAATCCCCTTCATTGCAATGGAAATTTTTATGTAATGGTATGTTTTTATTATACTTTGATGTTGTGTGTTTTGGTGATTTTTATGTTCTATCCAAAAACAATCACATTTGCTTGTATCTAATAGTGAAAATGATACAACTGGTATTAGCGGTTATTTAATTTTAGGTAGCAAAGTGCGGTTGTATGGTCAATGTGCGTAATCTATCTATTGTCGTATTGACTCATTCTGTATATTTAACTGTTAGCGTTCAGTAAAAAAAATCTCAAAAACGCTATGAGATTAACTCTGCTACAAAAAGCCTTTATTTATTTTGCTCTGAGCTTGGACAAGCTCACCGGCTTGAAAAAAATCTTCCCAACCGGCAAGGCTTTTTTATTATCCTTGCCAAGGGCAGTTTATTCAGCAAAATAAAATTAAGCCGTTAAGGGCAAGGAAACGAAATCACGAAGCTGTAACAAGGTCATCAGCTTTTGCAAGCTTGTTGCCGTTGGCAAAAGGTTATTCGTTTTTATCCTTGATCGGGCAAGTTTATTCAGCGAAGGGTAACCGACTCGGCAATGGCAGTAAAATCCTTGCCTGTTTGAGCTATCTCGCTGAATACATGGCAAAATTAAGCTAACAAAAAACTCAACCCGACGCTTTCCAGCTGCCAGGTCTTACGATTATATGCAGGCAGTAGCTATGTCAAAACACAATTCGTTAATCCACGGCGCCGGTTAGTTCGGCGTTCGACGTAAAATCACTTTTATAATATGACAAGAAGAGCTAAACAGCATCAGCTGGAAGATTTATCTAGATTAAAGTATGGTTTAGCTATACCAAGAAATTGGGTTATTCGTGATAAAGACAAAGATTATGGAATTGATGCGGAAGTAGAAATATTTGATGAAGATGATCGAGCTACTGGGCTAGTATACTGGGTTCAATTAAAAGCTACAGAGGCTAGTGGTAAATCTTCTGTGCAGAAAATAGACCTCAGCATTGATTCAATTAAATACTATAAAACTATAGAGCTTCCAGTTCTTATCGTCCGCTATTCTGAAAAGGAAGATGTATTTTATTGTAAGTGGGCGCATGAGATAGACCTATTCTATGCAAAAAAAAAATGCGAAAACAAGAAGAGTTAAATTCTCCGATGAAGATATTTGGGATGAGAACTCAGCTAAAGAAATAATAAAACAGATTGAACAAATTAGAGCAGTGAAATCTGGAGCTATTAATTTTCCTATCTCTATATTTACGGTAGTTAAGGATGATGCAATTAATGGAATATCTCGTGGAGTTTTTATGTCAGCTTATAGGCTAGCTATTCAGCCTTATTTGCAATATTCGAAAGAAACCCTGATAAAGCAGTTCTTCACGTAAATCTGGATAAAACTAAACTAGTTATTC
>CAZEMY010000009.1:0-21514 GCA_964513405.1 uncultured Desulfobulbaceae bacterium | reverse complement strand
TGCCTATGTATAACCTGCTGAAATCATAGAATCCAACTGAATTTTGTGGTCATAGGATATAGTACTATTTACCTTCAGTCTCATCCTTCGCATGGTGACGGCAATCTTTTTCAGTACAGCCGTGCTGGCAATAGTACCCGAAACCTGATTCCCAGGTAATCCCGCTTTTGGGACAGTCCTCGATGTACTCAGCGTACTGAACAAGGCGGTCAACAATTGCCTTGGGCACGGCATGTTCCATGCGGCAGGCGGCCTCGTCGGCCTCTTTAGCTTCAACCCCGAGTACATTTACCAGAAATTTTTCCAGGGCTTTATGGCGGCGGACAATTTCCTCAGCCACTACTTTGCCTTCACTGGTAAGGGTGATTAAATCATAGGGTGCGTAATTTACCAGTCCCAGTTTGCCGAGTGTTCGCAAGGCTCCGGTGACCGAAGATGCCCGAACATCAAGATATACGGAGATATCTTTTGCCCTCGCTGCCATTTTTTCGGCGGAAATATGATAAATTGCTTCGAGATAATCCTCCTGGCTGGCTGTTAACTTGTCTTTTGGTTTCATAATGTGACCTGTTGGATAATATTATTAAGGGAGGAGATAGACTAACTAACAAAATAAGGCAACTCGGAGCAAAAGTCAACATTCTTTACCTGTAAAAAACATTCTTACTACGATTTAAAGTTTCACGAACCATCCATCAAATGCTTGAACCACCCTTTGCAGACATCATATCAACCAGACCGGAATACCTCTCACTACGCCTGCTGACTGCCTTGAGCAAAATATTGCGTCGGGACAAAATAAATAACTTATTGCGGGCCCTGGTGATACCTGTATAAAGAAGTTCACGGCTGAGAACCCGGCTGTCACCTTCATCAGGCAGGACAAGCAGTACCTCTTCAAACTCAGAACCCTGGGACTGGTGAATGGTGATGGCAAAACCGGGATCATATTTTGGCAGCCTTGCCGGAGTTACTGACAGGAAACTATTATCTTTTCGTTTAAACCATGCCATAAGCTGCCCCCTTTCATCCGTCCATAACAGGCCGGTATCGCCGTTAAAAAGTTGTAGACCATAACTATTTTTACGGATTATAATCGGCTTTCCCCTGTACAATTCTGTCCCGGATTCCAGCCATCCCTCTCGCTGCAAACACTGCCCGGCAAAACGATTAACCTCTTCCGTGCCGCTTCTGCCCAGGCGAACCGCACAGAGAATACGAAACTTCTCCACGCACTTAAACCCCTCAACAAGGGATGATGCCCCTGCCATGGCAGCGTATCCTTTTGTTATCCTCTCCCTCAGCCACTCTCTGCCCTGCCTGTGACCGAGAGGATCTGCATAGTCAAGATCAGAAAATTCAGAGTCAAGAATATGCTCAACCTCCCCCATATCCCCGTCATTTACAGCCCCGGCAAGCAAACCTATCCCTGATTTATCATGAAAGCGATAACTTTTGACAAGATGAACAACCGTGTTTTTGTCAGGTGACAGGGGGCAGAGGACAGAGGACAAAATAGTTTGATGCTTTGCATTTGGTGAATGGGAAGTAAGGGGCAGATAGCAAGATTTTGTTTTGTTGCTTTTTGTAATAATTATATCAGCCTTTGGCTGCTGACCATTCTGTCCTCTGTCTTCTGTCCTCTGCCTTCTGGCACAGAGATCCCCAAAAAGGTTACCAGCCTCAACCGAAGTCAACTGGTTATGATCACCAAGAAGAATAATCCTTGTTTTCTCCGCCAGGGCTTCCACAAGAGCAGTCATTAAAACCACATCTATCATCGAGGCCTCATCGAGTACCACCACATCAAGGTAAAGAAGGTTTTCAGAGTTATAACGAAATGCTCCCCTTGCCGGCTGATACCCTAACAAACGATGCAGGGTCTCGGCCTGTTCCGGTATTTTCTCTTTTGAAGTTATGCTGGCGGGGATGGTCTCCTTTGCCTTGCGGATTGATTCTTCAAGCCGGGCCGCAGCCTTACCGGTGGGAGCAGTCAGACCAATTTTAAGCGGTTTATTTTTTTTACCATTTTCATGACCGGTATCATTTAGTTCCAGGATTGCGGCAAGAATACGAGCAACAGTATGGGTCTTGCCGGTTCCCGGCCCGCCGGAGATAATTACCAGCGGTTTTCGCAATGCCATCGCCACCGCATTTTTCTGCTCATCTTCTGGCCCGGAATCGGGGAAAAGAGAATCCAACAGGGCTGTTACCCGTTCCTGATCATATTCAAGACTTTTTTCCGCCCGCCTGAGCAACTTTCCGGCAATAATCTCCTCATACTTATAATATCTGTGAAAATAGAGGCGGTTTTTCCCATCAAGAATCAGGGGGGCAACTTCACCGGGGCGACCAACAAGCGGGGTGGCAAGAAGTTTTTCCCGCCACTCTTTAAGAGGAGGAATTAAATCATTCGCCGCAGGCAGAACCCGCCGGGCACATCCAAGCGGCAGACAGACATGGCCGTCTCCCACAGCAATACTGGTCAGAGTCGCGGCAAGACGAAGTTCCGGGCATGATGAGCCATAACCCGAGCGGCGATAGAGCTTTTCCATAAAAAGACCCAGGTGAAAATCAATGGCCCTGACTGTCCCGTCCCGCCGCCCCTGCTCCAATATTTCATCAATCATGGATTTTTCTGTCCTCTGTCATCTGTCACCTGAAACCTGTCCACTTAAGAAGCAGCGATCAATATCTCTGATCAGGGCAGGTGGTGGATATTCTCCAAACACCCCTGTCCCCACCGGCTGCCCCGGCCCCATACCCCGCAAAAAAAGGTACTGAACCCCGCCCATATGCTCTTCGTAATTATAATCAGGCAAACGGCTGCCAAGATAACGGTGCAGAGCCAGGGTATAGATAAGATACTGGATATCATAGCGGTGTTCAAAAACAGCAAAAGCAAGGTTTGCCCTTGCATAGTCAGCCGCCCCTGTCCCAAGATAATTGGATTTATAATCGGCTATGAAAAAACGACCATCATAGCGGTAAACCAGATCAATAAAACCGGTCATCAAGCCGTGCATGGTTGAAGAAATATTTTTACCGGGATTTAAAGCGGCAATAGAGAATTTATTAAGAATCCGGTTAAATTCAGACATATTCACCTTATCAAGCGAAAATAAAAAAGACATCTCATCTATCCTGTCCCTCCGCGGTAGCATGGACAAAGAAAAACCGTCCATCAGCTCGGCGGCAAGGATATCTTTTATCCAATTACAGGTGAATGGAATAATTTTTTCATCATAACCTGACAGTTTTATCTGTTTTTCGACTATATCAAAATGATTTGCACTATCAGTAAAATCAATATTCTCAAATATTGCGTGGATACAGACCCCGGCGGCAGCCCCCCGTGGGAAACCGTCAATATCCGCATCATCTATATTTTTTACCGTTGCAGACGGCTCATCAAGACGGTCATAGTCAGGCTGTTCCTGCCCGGCACCACTCCCTTTCGTCAAGCCTGAATAGCTAAACATTCGCCAACTGTTATCAATAAAACCATTAAATATTGCCGGAGAAATATCCACTGGGGAGTCATCTTCCATGCTCACCCTGCCCTTTTCTCCCCCTGCCCCGGCAGTCACAACAAGCTCTCCACCCGATGATTTCAGTTCCTCCATAATCTCCGCAGTCCCGCCCGGAACTGCTCCACTATGAAGAAGATAATTAAGGGCAGATTTTTCCATACTGCTGACCCATCCCCAGCAGATAAAACAACTGTACCGGGCCCTGGTCAAGGCAACATAGAGGAGCCTTAAATCTTCTGCCAACCTCTCTTTCTCAGCAAGTTCATAGTTGCTTTCCACGCCGCTGCCCAGGTCAACAAGCAACTGTTCCGGCTGATCTTGTCCATGAAAGACAAGATGCTCATCTTTTTTACAGGGCCGGGCAGACCATAAAAAGGGAAGAAAAACCAGCGAATACTCAAGCCCCTTTGCCTTGTGAATGGTAACTAACTTGACTAAATTACGGTCGCTTTCCAACCTGAGCTGCTGGCTGTCCTGTGCTATACTGCTATTTTCAATTTCTTCTTCAAGTTGGCGTAACAACCTCTCCGGCTCCGGAAACTGACTTGATATTTCCTGAAGGGATTCAACAAGATGAAGGTAATTGGTCAGTTTTCTTTCTCCGCCCTCCATGCTTAAAATCCGCTCCACCCCATTCTCGTTGCCAAGAAGCCTGTAAAAGGCAGATAAAATCCCCTGCTCCTTCCAGATTTGCAGATAGTTATCCAGCCTTGCAATCATCTCTGCCCATTTAACCTCAGCTCCACGGAGCTGATCTATATCCAGAGCAGTGCAGGCAAACAAATCGGTGGCCAGCAGGTTACAGACCAGACCTGGCTCTGTAAACCCATGCAGTCCCGATAAAATCGTGAACAGTTGTTCAGCCTCAGAACTTGCAAAAACCGATTCCTGACCGATATAAACACTGGTTATACCAAGTTTATCAAGGCTCCTGCGCACAGTTTCAGCCTGCCGGTGGGTGCGAACCAGAATAGCAATATCACCGCCGCTGAGTTTCCTCTCGCCAAACACGGCTGCACCGGTTTTTCCCATACCAAGCAAGGAGTATATTTTCCCGGCACAGAGGTCAGCTCCGGCAATACCCGCCTCTTCCTTACTTAATTTCTTTACCCTTCCGCTCCGCTTATCCACCCCCTCGGGCAAAATCAGCCAGTTTAGCGGGGCAACAGGCTCAGCCCCGATGGTGAACGGGGTTTCACCTGCCTTACCAGCCGCCTTAACCGGAGAAAAATCAATCTCTGCAAACAAAAAGGGATTGGTACGGGCAAACAACTTATTTACCGACGCAACCATCTTCCCGGTTGAACGGTAGTTGGTGGTCATGGTGAACTGCCCTGCATCCCCGGTATCCTGCCTGGCCTTGATATAAGTGAAAATATCCGCCCCCCGGAATCCGTAAACAGCTTGTTTCGGGTCTCCAATCAGAAACAGCCCCCCTCCCTTGCCGCCCTTGTGGATATTGGCAAAAATCCGGTACTGCAACTGGTCGGTATCCTGAAACTCATCAATCAGGATTGACGGGTATTTTTTGCTTATTTGCGAGGCAAGCCGCAGCCCCTGCCCGCCCGTGACCGCCCCTGCCAGCTCGGTGAGCAGGTCATCAAAGTATAACTGCCCGTTTTCCCGTTTGCGACGGCTAAGCTCTGCTCTCAAAAAATCCATTCCATCCTGATAAACCATAATCCGCCTTTTACCGCTTAGCTCGGCGTGAGCAGACAAAAAATCATCAAAGATATCAAAGAAGAGGTGGGCAGGTGGGTCCCCCTTACCTGTTTTCTTCAGGGATCTGTTAATCATGGAACGGGTAAAGAGCTGTAAAAGTTTTTCATCTTCAATCAGCCAGCCCATATCTTGCCCGCAAAAAGAACAAAAACGGTTCAGGGTGGCCACGGCATCATCAAGCCTGCTGACTCCATATCCCTTATTTTTATCTCTGGAGAGTTTTTTGTTTTCATAAAGCAAGCCGCTGATTTCTCCGCCCTCTTTCTCCCATAAGAGACGAACCTTTTTAAATAACGGTTCAAGGACATTCTCCCCTTCCTCAATCTCGCTATCTCTCACCCTGGGAATATATTTGACTCCATGCCTGAAAACATGTCCTCTCAATTTGTCTAACAGCTCCAGGGGAGTTTCCCATAAACTCAAGACCCACTCAGCCTCTTTCCGACCCGCCTTGTAAAAACGGTTCCGCCAGAAATCTTCAATAATCTGGCGGCGAAGAGTTTCTTCGTTTTCAAGAAACTCCATGGCAAATGGTGAACCGGATTCAAAGGCATGTTCCTGAAGCATCCGCTGGCAAAAACCGTGAATGGTAAAGATGGCGGCTTCATCCATCCTCAGCAGGGCATCGGTAAGGAGAATGGCTGCGGTTTCCCGCTCATCTTCACCTATGGTCTCAATAAGAGCTGTCAGGGTTTTGTCCTGGTCTTGCCCGTTGTCCCTGCTTTCCTGCCCCTGCAAACAGTCAAGGGCTTCCCTGATTCGCAGCCTGACCCGTCCCCGCAACTCCTCGGTGGCAGCTTTTGTAAAGGTGACAATGAGAATCTGGTCAACGCTTAGTTTTTTCTCAAGCAGGAGGCGGAGAAAAAGAAAGGCTATGGTGTAGGTCTTGCCGGTACCGGCACTTGCCTCAATTAATACCTGTCCCTTAAGCGAGATGGTGAGCGGATCAAGCGGTTGCATGGTCATTATGACTTTGTTTTAAAATAGGGATAAATATTTGGGCAAGCTCTTCAAACTGAGCGTCAAGCGGGTTTATACCATCCATAACCAGACTGTAACCAACATCCTCTTCTTCACCACGATTTTTATATCCTGAATACCAGGATTTTCTGGCCTTGTTCATCCTTGCTTCCGGTTTTTTTTCCTCTGCCCAGGCAAGGCTGGTTCGGGGATAAAAATGGAGCGGTTCTGAGCAGCCCTGTTTAAATAAATCAATTAGTCTAACCAGCTCATCAGCCGGGTTTTCCACTTCCTGAAAGCGGATAATCTGATCAGATGCCCGGTGTATGGATACGGCTTGCACACCCGCAGGTTCCACCAGCAAAAGAACAAGATGGTTAATCCAGAGGCTGAGGATATCCTTCGCCTTTAGTTTTGATGGTCGGAAACAAATTCTGCCCGCTTTGTAAAGAGAACTTAACTCTCCCCTGATGTTAATGGCGGCGATATTTAGATTAATGCTTTCCGGCTCCACAGGTTCTTTGAGAAGTTCAGCCATATCTTTGATTAACTCCGCAATCTCATTTTCCACTTTATCATAAATAAGAGAGGCAAACGGCTCTCTGGGCAGGAGTCCGTCCCACAGATACTTATTATAAAGCTGCTCCCGGTCTTTACCGCCCAGCACCTGCCCGTCCGGCAGGCGGGTCTGCCGGCTAATATCAAGACCAAGACCATACTTCTGGAGACTATCCTGATTAAACGGTTCACTCTCAGGAACCAGATAATCATCTTTATAAAAACTCATCCCCAGCCGCCTCTCAAGAAAGAAACGAACCGGATGGCTCCAGAAACTGATCAGATCACCAACATTTATATCTGCAAAGACAGGCGGGGGCAGCGGTTTTGCCATAAACCTTTCCGGCTTCTGTTTTTTTGCAGCCGACAGCCATATTTGGGCATAACTTGTGAACTCACAATCACAAAAAACATCAAAACAGTTAGGGGAAAAAGGCTGGAGAGGATATTCGCTTATAAGTTGCCGGGCAGCTCCGTGATTATCAATATTTTTCCAGCCCTTATCAATATAATCCATAAGCTCAGCCACCACCACAGAGACCGGCAGCTCACTGTTATCCGCCTGACTGCGACCAACCCAGGAGACAAGGAAATGACTACGGGCTGAGAGCAGGGCTTCCAGGAATAAATAACGGTCATCATCTCTCCGGCTCCGGTCGCCAAGCCGGGGATCTTTTGCAATCAGGTCAAACTCAGGGGGGCGACAATTTCGGGGAAAAGAACCATCGTTCATGCCAAGCAGATAAATAACCTTAAACGGCAGAGATCGCATCGGCACCATGTTTGAGAATGAAACTCTGCCATCAAACGACCTCTGTCTTAAAGATGGTTCTGCCTGCCCGTCCGGCAGGCGGGCCAGCCTGTCCTGGCAGTACTCTCTGATAACCACGAGCGTTACCATGCCACCAAAACCACCATTTTTACAGTTGGCGGATAAATCTGCAAATAACTCCCGTAAAATAAGAATTTCGTCTATGTCTGACGGATCATCGGAGCGGACAAAAAACCTGCTGATTATTTGCCCAAATATATCAACCCAGACTTGAGGTGGATGGGGGCTGTTTAATGACTTGTACAGCCATTTAAGATTTATAAATAAATCAGCAAGAACTCCGCTCTGATGAGCCGCCCGGGGCAGAAGAAAATCAACCGGCAAAATAGAGTTTATCGGATTTTCCACCGCTCCGGTCATAAAGCCTAAAAGGAGACGGTCAAGACCGGCTTCCCAACTGTTAAGCTCACTGCTGTCATCCACAAATTTTTCTCTCTGCTCACGGTTTATCCCCCAACGCACTCCGGCCCGCTTGACAGCCGCTCGCAAACCTACAATATCTTCATCATCAACACTGAAATTCCTCATTATTGCCGGATTCTCTAATAAAGCCAGGACTTCTCCGGCGGTGAAACGCTTAGAGGCAAGGCTGAGGATGGCAAGAAATCCATCAATAACCGCCCTTGTTCCTGTCCCGGCCAGATCGTTAACCGACCAGGGAATCCGCATATCTTCAGAGACAGAAGCAAAAACCCCGTTAACAAGAGGGGCATAGATATTGATATCCGGGGCCATAACCAGAATCTCATAGGGTTTTAAGTCCGCATCTTCATTAAAGAGATCAAGAAGACGGTCATGGAGAACCTGAACCTCCCGCAACGGGGAATGGCAGCAATGAAAGCGGATTGATTTATCGTCGCCGGGCAAGGCAGATTTTTTTTCATTGCGGTTAATTAAATTAAGAATGTCTCCCTGGACCAGGCCAAGCAGACTCTCCCCTGTCGGCTGGCTGTAGAGATCAACCGTGTGAGGCTCGTACTCCATGAGCAGCCCCGTGAACTCTTGGGCGACCATGCCAAGGGAGGCAAGAAGGGGGTTGCCGCTGCTGAAATAACTGCTCACATCGGCGATTCCATCTTCCCGCCATGTTTTTCTCTTGATTGCCAGTAACCGCTCCGGGGTTACATCTTCCCAGTATTCGGCACAGGGACTCAGGTGGAAAAGATGTACCTCGGTAAGCCTGCCTATTTTGTCGATAATATTTAGATAAACCGGAGCAAGCATATTGATTCCGAAAAAAAACACCCGTTCGGGAAGCTTACCTGCGCTTATCTCTCCATCCTCGAAATAATCACTGAACTTTTTTATAAGTGCTGCCCGATGTACGATTGCTGGCTGTTTGCCAATCAGATGCCGCCAGATATGTGCCTGCCAGTGATTATCCTGCCCCTGTTCCCAGGCAAGGAGCAGGTCAACCCGATAGACCTGGTACTGATCAAAAAGATCGGCAACCTGTGTGCTTAGTTGAAAGAGGTTTCGACCGTCCTGATCACTTTTAAGATAACTATTAATTTCAGTGAGAAAAGGTTTATTAATTAGTTCCGTAATGGCAGCCATAATCCGCCAGATAAGTGTTTCCCGCTCAAACAATGACATATCATCCGGAACCTCACCCACTGTATCTGTAAAGATACGCCAGAAAAATGAGGCCGGCAGAGGAATTTCAATATTGGCAGAAACTGAAAACCTCCTGGCAAGTTGCTGGCAGAGCCAGCGGCCGGTTCCAGGGTTCTGCACCACAACAACTTCAGAAACCATGGGGTCAGGCAAGGGGCTGTCAGCAACTATGGTGCAAAATTTGCCAAGAAGATTCTCAAGCTTATTTGATTGATATAGAATCATTTTGGTCTATGATGTCGGATTATTGATTTCGGGTTTGGGGCTATTGTATAAGCTTGGTAAGAGCTGTAAAATATTACCTTACCATTTGTATTTTAAACCTGAAAACCCTATAATGCAAACATATGTTATGCATTCCCACGCAGGAGCGTGGGTACGAGGGTTATATATTATAAGAGAAAAGATAAAAAAATACCCTAAATCCCAAACAGTTAATGAAAAAAACAATCACCATTCACGCCTGTCTGGTTTTTATTTCCGCAATAATCCTTATCGGCTTGTTCTACCTGCCCTATTGGTCTGTACGACAAAAAACCATTGAGGCCTTTAACAGCGAGCAAATGGTTCAGGCCAACCAGGCAAAAAGGGAAATCCAGCAGTTTTTCAACACCTATGTCAAAGCTCTGCGCTTTTTTGCCTCCCAGGAGTCAATTATCCACCTCGACAGACCCGGCAGGTTGTTAATGGATGACTTTTACACTATCCACTCTGCCAATATTTCATCGGTGACCAGAATCGATGCCAGGGGCATAATTATCTATACCACCAATGATTCGGACAATTATATTGGTGTAGATCTATCCGGGCAGCCTCACAACAAACAGATTATGGAGGATCATAAACTGGTAATCAGCGATGTTTTTACCAGTGTCCAGGGAAAAACATCAATCGCCTTTGCCTATCCTGTTTTTGATGGTGAGAGATATACGGGTTCCATAACTTTCCTTTTTCCTTTTGCAAGGATAACCGGAAATGAACTCGCTGACTTAAACCAGTCAGAACAGTTTCTAACCATCCTTCTCAACAACCGGGGGACAATTCTTGCCTCTTCAACATCACAGGACCAGGGTCATAGTTTAAAAGCAGAATTTGCCGAACATCAGGAACTGCTCCAATTAGCCAGGCGAATGAAAAAAGGTGAACAGGGCAGCATGGTTTTTTCCACTGCCATCGCCATGGACAAAAAAGAATCAGTCGTTGTTCACCATGCTGTCTATACTCCGGTACGACTGCCGGGCAATAATTTCTGGTCATTTGCAATCATCAGCCCTGAAAACAATGTCCTTGCTTCCATGCGTGAATTTCGCAACCAGTGGTTTATAGCAACAATAGTAATTCTTGGTGTTTTCTTTCTCCTCAGCTGGCTTTTGCTTAGAGCCATGAACAAGGGGAGAGAAGGACAGAAGCAGCAGGCCATGGAGAAACAGCTTGCCTCTCTGCTTGATTTTATCCCTCTGGGGACAGTTGTTTACGACAGAAACGGCTGGATTTCCTATGCTAACAAAGCGAGTTTCACACTCACTGACAACAACAACCCCGATGAAGTAATAGGCAAAAACATCTTCGATTTTATCCATGATGATTACCGCAGCTTTACCCTGAAACGATTGGAGAATTTGCTTGCCGGCAAAACCAATGAGGCTGCGATTATAAAAATAATTACTCCGGCAGGCAGATTTAAGGATGTTGAGGAAAACTCCTTTCCTTTTATCTTTGCCGGACAACCCCGTTTCCTTCTCGTCCTTCGTGATGTCACCGAAGAACTGAAAAAAGATGCTGTCCAACGCCGTCTCGTCACTGCCATTGAACAGGCAAGAGAGCTGATAGTAATCACCGACTGGGAAGGGAGTATAGAATATGTAAACCCGGAATTTACCAGGGTAACCGGCTACAGCCGTGCAGAGGCCCTTGGCCAAAATCCAAAAATACTGCGAAGTGGCAAACATGATGATGAGTTTTACGAGAAGATGTGGGAGACCATAGCGAGTGGTCAGAACTGGACAGGAAGACTGACAAATAAGAAAAAGAGCGGGGAACTTTATACCGAAACAGCGACCATATCTCCGGTTCGGGATATCACCGGCACAGTAACTCATTTTGTTGCGGTCAAACGGGATATCACCCGTGAAGTTAAACTGGAAACAAAACTGCGCCAGTCCCAGAAAATGGAGGCCATAGGTACGCTTGCCGGCGGTATAGCCCACGATTTCAACAATATCCTCGGAGCGATACTCGGTTTCACCGATATTGCCCTCTTAAAGTGTGATCCTGAGTCTCCCATCCATGAATTTCTCCTTAATATCCGCAAAGGAGGCAAACGAGCAGCAGATCTGGTTCAGCAAATCCTGACCTTTTCCCGGCAATCAACAACAGAGAAAAAACCAATCGAAGTAACAGCCATAATCCAGGAAAGCCTCCAGCTACTAAGGGCATCACTTCCTTCCACCATCAATATTGACCTTATAATCAATACTGAAAAAATCTGGATACTTGCCAACTCCACCCAACTGCAGCAGATAATTATCAATCTCTGCACCAACGCTTTCCATGCCATGCAAAAACAAGGCGGCAAGCTGACCATTCAACTTGATGAACCTGGAGCAGATGAATGCAAAAAACTTATGGGAAACAAAAGTGGAGCAATCAAACTCTCCATCCGTGATACCGGTGTCGGTATGAACCCGGAAACACTGACAAGAATTTTTGACCCATTTTACACCACCAAGGAACCGGGTGTGGGAACCGGAATGGGACTCAGTGTCGTCCATGGACTTGTTCAGGAACTTGGTGGCAAAATTAATGTTGACTCAAACCCTGAGAGCGGCACCACCTTTACGATTCTCCTGCCGACAACAAAAAAAGAGGAAGTTCCCGGAACTGTTGCAAAAACATCATTACCGGGGGGAACAGAGCATATTTTTGTGATTGACGACGAGGAGGATATCCTCACCACTATCCGGATGATGCTGACTCATCTCGGCTACGAAGTTACAGTATGTAATAACCCTGTAGAGGCTCTGGAAAAACTGAAAACTGAAGAGTTCCATTGTGATCTAATTATCACCGACCAGACCATGCCTTCCCTGACCGGGCTGGAGCTGGTCCAGGAGCTGAGAAAAATTTCACCACAACTACCGGTAGTTCTCTCCACCGGCTATTCAGACAAGGTAAACGAGGAAAGGATCAGAGAGGTCGGGGCAGCAGGGCTGCTGTTAAAACCGGTTGAACTACGGGATCTCGCAGCCATGATTCGACGGGCTTTGATGCCAGAAGACATATGACAGAAACCAGAAACCACGCCGACCGTCGGATTACGCTTATGCCCCCTGCTTTATTCAATATTTTAAAAATTCGTCGTTTTTAGATGATTTCGCACCAACTCGAATATTTACAACAATTGACCATAAAATATTGATGCATAGGTATCAAAATGATACTACACTTTTATGCTATGAAAAATAAGACAACTCATCAGAGAACTTGAAAAATCTGGATTTGTTAATCGAGGGGGAAAAGGGAGTCACCGGAATTTTGTTCATCCTAAAGTGGCAAAGCCAGTTGCAATCTCAGGTAAAACAGGTTCTGACGCTTTGCACTATCAGGAAAGGGATGTTCAAAAAGCAATTGAGGACGCGAAAAAATGAAAAAATCCGATCGTTATCTAAAAATTGTTGAGTGGTCAGAAGAAGATCAATGTTATATAGGCTCATGTCCAAATCTTATTTATGGAGGTTGCCATGGAGATAATGAGACAGAGGTTTACAAGGAATTGTGTAAAATTGTGGACGAAAATATAGCTCTATATGAGGATGACAGAAAACCTTTACCTCCTGAAACCGCAGGTAAGGAATATTCCGGTAAATTTTTACTTCGACCGGGAAAGGAATTACATAAATCTCTTGCAATATATGCTTTACAGACAGATGAGAGTTTAAATAGTTTTTGTTTAAATGCACTAAAAAAAGCTCTTATTCGTTCTGATGGAAAAAAAGGGTTAACAAGATAAGTATGTTGCCCGTTACCAGTTACCTGATGAAACCCCATGCCTTTAAACGCGTATGGGCATGGCGGGCATTTTCCCCCTGCCTGACCCTTTGCAGATAGCGACGATACGAGGCAGCCGCTTCTTCACGGCGGCTCATCTCTTCAAAACATCTGCCCTTAAAGAATATTATCTCAGGATTGCCGGGCAAAAGCTGCTCATAACGGCGAAGCCTCTCAAGGGAGGAACCATAGTTGCTGCCCTCAAACTCCGCTATGGCAAAGACAAGATGCCCCTGCCCCTCATCAGGGTATACCTTGACAGCCTTCTTTGCAAACCTGAGACCATCCTGATTTTTACCCATGGCAAGCCGGCATTTTGCCCGCATGACCAGAGCCGCATAATCATTGGGTACCGCCGCCAAAGCACGACCAAGCAATTCATCCGCCTCCCTGTACTTCTTCCTGCCAAAAGCCGTACCACCTTTCTGGATAAACCTGATCGCAGGAGCTGAGCGACGCAGCCGCTCAGTATGATCCATATATCGCTGCCTATTCACCGCACCGGAGAGAAAACCGCTATAGCTGGTCTTTGCCTGCTGCCTCGCCGTTGCCAACCGCTCCCTGCTCATGGGATGGGTGGCAAACATCAGCTCAACTGCCCCTGGAGTTGCCCTGCCGCTGTCGATAAGAATTTCCATAAGACCCACCATACCCTCAGGTCTATAACCGGCTCTGGTCATATATTCCATCCCCAGCCCATCTGCTTCCCGCTCGTCATCCCGTGAGTAATGAGCAAGCAGGGCCCCGGCACTTAAACCACCCAACGACCTGAGCAAAGAGTCAGCATCTTCATAACCGGCAGCCTGACCGGCAGCGGAAACACCGGCAAGCAGAAGGCCAGTCAGCATCCCTTTACCAGCCCGCTCCGCCGCATGACGGGCATTAACATGACCAATCTCATGGCCAAGCAGAGCTGCCAGTTCCGCCTCATTCTCAAGCTCAAGAAGAATGCCGTGGGTAACAGCAATGGAGCCGCCAGGGAAGGCATAGGCATTGATATAGGCGGCATTCACTCCTCTAAATGAATATGGCAGGCGAAGGCGATGAGACCTTGAGCTAAGTTCCAACCCGACATTAGTGATGTAACCGTTAAGAGTCTGATCCCGCATCACCCCGTAATCGGCTGAAAACTGATGGGGGGATTGTTGTTTATCCAACCTTATTTCATCATTTTCAGACAGGGCAACCAGCTCTCGTTGTCCGGTTACAGGGTCAACGGCACAGCCGGACAGAAGCGAACCGGCTGTCAGGCTGGCAGCACCAACCCCAATCAGATGGAGCATCTGCCGCCGGGTCAACTTAGAGAGAGAAAATGAAGAAAAATCGTTATCCATTATACATCCTCACTGTCCCATGGTTTCAGAATAAGAAGAGCAAAAACTTTCCTGTAGATTTCCGGGTCTCCAGATGCCCTTGGTCCGGCAACATTGAGAACTCTGACCCGGTTTTCATTTATCCATTTACAAATCATGGCAACTGCCAGAGCCTGCTCAACAAGGCTCAGGTTAATATGCAGACATGGTCGATCATATCTGATTGTTAAGGCCTCTGTCAATGCCGATCCACCGCTTAAGGGAGCATTGGAGATAATCAGGGTACCATCACTGCCTAGAATATTTTCTCTGGTTCTGTCCCGATATTTTGCCGATTCAAGTTCTTTAAGCTGATATCGCCCCGGAAGTCGCCCTTTTTCTGTTTTTCTGCCCCGAGGCAGCCAACCGCCATGGGGAATGCCCAAAAAAATAGCCGCGTCAAGGGCCGCCTGATCTGCCCCGGTCTGCCCCCCGGAAATTATTTTCGATAATGTGCCCATACAAATCCTGTTATCTCACCTGCCCTTTGTTAAAACAATCACAATTCCACCGGCAACCATCAGCAGGCCCGTAATAACAATACCGGCTTCAAACCTGCCATGCTCCGCCATTGCTGTAATAAACGCAGGAACAATACCACCTCCAAATACAAAAGCCAGAGGAACAGTAAAAGAAACCGTTATACTTCTAATCTCAACCGGGCCGGTTCTGGAAAGCATGGCAAAGGCTGCCGGGAAAAAGCCCACCGCCAGCAAAGCCTGCATATAGATATAGAATGTGACAAAATCCTGGTGTATCCCCAGCAATATTGTCGCCCCGCCAGTGGCGAAAAATACCCAGCAGATAGTTCTTCTGTTACCGAACCTGTCAGCTATAAAGCCACCGGCAAGAGCTGCTCCAATTGCGGGGATACGGGACATGGAAATCAGAAGATTAGCACTCTGCTCATCAAAAGAATGGACATTAACAAGAAAAGCGGGCAACACGGAATAAATGCCGACTGTCCCCGTGATACCAATAAAAAAAAGTAAAGTAATGAACCAGAAATCAGAGCGACTAACCAGTTGCCGGCAAAGCCGCCAGTCAGGAGCCTGATTATTTTTTACTGCACCCGGCCCCAGCACAGCAAAAAGAACTGCACCAAGCAAAACAGACAGGGCAAGGAGCTGAACAACCTGTTGCCAGGATAACAGAGGCAGCAATATAGCTACAAACAAAGGGGCACTCAGAAAGGCAATGTTGGGTGCCAGCTCATGGACAGCAAACCCCCGCCCCCATTTATCCTGGGCAAACAGAGTGGAAATTGTCGTTATTGCAGAAGGAATATAAAAACCGCTGGATATGCCAAGCAGAAAAAAAGAAACATAAAAAAAAGGCAGGCTTTGGGCAAAAGAAAAGAGAAGAAGAGCCAGCCCGGTTCCGGCCATGGACATGGTTATGGCATTTTTATGACCAATCCTGGCAACAAAAAAACTGGAACAAACACTGGAGAAGCAATGCCCGCAACTCATAACAAGAAAGAGGAGACCTGCCTGCCCGACGGTTATACCGGAGTCCTGTTCAAGACCGGGAAGCAAAGGAGCAAGAATGATCCGGGAAAGAAAACTGAGATAAAAAATGAGGGTCAGGAGTACCAGAAAAAAAAACGGGTTGCCTATGCTTCCATCACTTCCAACTTGTCGGGGTATTCCTGGTTTCATGGATCTCAATTGACCCCGTGGGGACGAGAAAACAAGGTTCGCCCCTATGGGGTACCCTGATCATCACTAACTTCCGTTTGGGTGTCATCATGCTCATCCGGAGAAATTTCCGGCGTTGACTTTGCCTGCTTCTCCCGTACAGCTTTGGGGATTTTGGAGTCGGGAAGCACAAATTCACGAATTTTCCCGATCTCAGCCTCTAACCCTTCCTCGCACTGACAAACAGGACACTTACTAACATGATTATCAATAAATTCCATCATCCGTGCCGGAGCCATGGTTTCCTGCTCTACTCTTGCGTACCAGTCTTTTGCCAGCCTTATAAGTTGATTACATTCCATAGATATATTACAGATATCGTAAATTTTTTTGCTTTATTGGTTTATCAGCAAACTTGACTATAATAAAAAGTTGCCTTTAATTTCAATAGTTATTACAGTAACAGTCGTGGAAGTGGAAAGGACACTGGTGGTTCTCCCGGACTTCAAATCCGGCGTGACGGGTGAGTAACCCGTCAGGTGGGTTCGATTCCCATGCACTTCCGCCATACATATAAGTTGTATGTTTTCATGTGAACGACACAGGCTCTTTCATAATCCGCACAACACGAGAATCCATGCAAGACCTTAAAAAGATATTCCTTTGTTTTTCTGCTGCTTTAGTAAAATGCTGTGGAGAATATATCAGGCACGCTAAACTACTGAAACATCGTCTTGCAAATTAGTCCCAAGCAGTGGATATCCCATATCCTTTCTCTGCTCCACAAACGCCTTGGCAACAGCACGGGCAATCTGGCGGATACGACCTATGTAGCGGGTTCTCTCAGACACCGATATAGCCTTGCGGGCATCAAGCAGATTAAAAGTATGTGAACATTTAAGACAATAATCGTAGGCGGGCAGGATAATTTTTTTCTCAATCAGCTTGTGTGCTTCCCGTTCATGGTTATCAAAAGCCGTCAACAGGTCGCTGACATTTGCCTCTTCAAAGTTGAAGGCGGAAAATTCCCGCTCAGCCTGCTGAAAGATATGACCATAAGTAACTTCCCGGTTCCAGAGAAGGTCATAAACAGAATCAACCTCCTGGAGGTACATGGCGATTCTCTCCAGACCGTAAGTCAACTCCACAGTAACCGGTTTAAGGTCAATGGAGCCGGCCTGCTGAAAATAGGTAAACTGGGTTATCTCCATACCGTCAAGCCAGACCTCCCAGCCCAGCCCCCACGCTCCAAGAGTTGGTGATTCCCAGTCATCTTCGACAAAGCGAATATCATGCTCAAGCAGATTAAGACCAAAACGCCGCAGGCTTTCCAGATACAACGCCTGAATATCATGGGGAGATGGTTTAATAACCACCTGGTACTGGTAGTAGTGCTGAAGGCGATTGGGATTTTCCCCATAGCGACCATCGGTGGGACGGCGGGTGGACTGAACATATGCGGCTTTCCACGGTTCCGGCCCGAGGGAACGCAGCAGGGTGGCAGGATGAAAGGTGCCTGCACCAACCTCCATATCGTAAGGCTGCATGATAACACATCCCTGCGAACTCCAGTAATTATTCAGGGAAGCAATAATATCTTGAAAATACATGAATGCCTGTTTTTGTTTATTAAAAACTGTTAATTAATCTCTGGAAAAGATAAAAACCGGTTTTCCGGTTGCTTGTTTTCACAGGATGACTACAATGGGTAATCATTCTACCATAATCAGAAACATGGGTAAACAGATTTTCCTGTTTACCCATGTTTCTCTGCCTGTCCATAAGACATAAGACAAGAATAAAGCAAGGAGATTAATCATCATGATTAAAGCATCACCTCACAATCACAATCACAAAAAGACACTCCGCCAGATTTTTGCTGATATGAAGACAATTGCAGTTGTCGGTCTTTCCCCAAAAGAAAGCAGGCCAAGCAATATGGTTGCCCGTTACCTTATAGATAAAGGATACACAATCATTCCTGTAAATCCGGGGCAGGAGGAAATTCTCGGCCTTAAATGTTATCCTGACCTCTCTTCCATAGGTCAGCAGGTAGATGTGGTGGATATATTTCGCCGAGCAGACCAGGTGGAACCCATTGTTGCCGAGGCAGTCTCCATAGGGGCAAAGGCCATATGGATGCAGGAAGGGATTGTCAATGAACAGGCAGCGGCTCTGGCTGAAAAAGCCGGTCTAAAGGTAATTATGGATCATTGTATAAAAATTGAACTTCAGAATTTTTAATTTTTATTTTCCCTTCTTTTCTTTTATTTTATTTTCCCCTCCATATTTTCCATTTTCTATTTTAAATCACCATGGAACCACAATTTATTCGTATCCGCGGGGCAAGGATGCACAACCTGAAAAATATTTCGATTGACCTGCCCCGCAACAAGCTAATCGTTTTCACCGGTCTTTCCGGCTCGGGAAAATCAACCCTCGCCTTTGATACCCTCTATGCCGAAGGACAGCGCCGCTATGTTGAGTCTCTCTCAACTTATGCCCGCCAGTTCCTGGGCCAGATGGACAAACCGGCCGTTGACCTCCTGGAAGGATTGTCCCCGGCAGTATCCATTGAACAGAAAACCACCAGTAAAAATCCCCGCTCCACAGTTGGCACGGTAACCGAAATATACGACCACCTCCGCCTTCTTTTTGCCCGGGCAGGCAGTCCCCATTGTCCAAAATGCGGCGATCCCATCCAATCCCAATCCACCCAGGATATGGTGGAAACTCTTTTAACCTCTCCTGAAGGGGAAAAAGTCATCCTCCTTGCTCCTCTTGTCTCAGGCCGGAAGGGGCAGCATGAACAGCTTTTGTCAAACCTTAAAAAAGAAGGCTTTGTCCGGGTACAGATTAATGGTAAAGTTTTATCCTTGGACAGCGAAATAACCCTTGAAAAAAATAAACAACACACCATTTCCGTGGTGGTTGATCGCTTAGTGCTTAAGCCTGGGCTGCGGAGACGGCTTGATGAGTCAATAAGCACTGCCATCCGCTTGAGCGAAGGAACCATGCTGGCTTTTTTCCCGGACAGAGACGAAGAACTGCTCTTTAGCGAAACTGCAGCCTGCCATCGCTGCTCGCTGTCAGTCCCTGAACTGTCCACCCAGCTGTTCTCATTTAATAATCCCAAGGGTGCCTGCCCGGTATGCAGTGGTCTTGGTGCCAATCAGTTTGTTAACGAGAGGTTAGTGGTTCCCAATGAGAGTTTAAGCTTAAACGATGGTGCCATTGCTCCCTGGAACAGACGCAAGCTCTCCACCTACTCACGCCAGTGGTTAGGTGCTCTTGCCAACCATTATGGTTTTGATCTGGATCTGCCCTTTAATAAAATTGATGCCAAAATCAGAAAAAAAATCCTCCACGGAACAGGGAGGGAAAAAATAGAGTTTCATCATCAACGGGGACGAAAAGCCCTAATTTCGATGATTACCTTTGAAGGGATTATCCCCCGCTTAAACAGGCTGTTCAGAGAGACCAGTTCCAATCGGATCAGGGAAGAGGTTGCCCGTTTTATGAATGAGCAGCCATGCCCTGGATGTCAGGGCAAACGGTTAAAACCGGAGGCATTGGCGGTACGGGTTGGTCCCTGGTCAATTATGGCGATGACCGAGCTTGCCATTGACCGGTTGATTGTCGAGCTGAACGAGATTGAATTCGGGCAGAGGGAGGCAATGATTGCCGAACCGATCCTCAAGGAAGTACTTGAAAGACTTTCATTCCTGCAAGGGGTTGGTCTGGGATATCTGTCTCTAAACAGAAAATCAGGAACCCTGTCCGGCGGGGAAGCCCAGAGAATTCGCCTTGCCTCCCAGATAGGTTCCCGCCTCGCCGGAGTACTGTATATTCTTGATGAACCAAGTATAGGGCTTCACCAGCGGGACAACAACAAGCTGATCAAAACCCTGCTCAGCCTCCGTGACCTTGGCAATACAGTCATCGTTGTCGAGCATGACACCGATACCATTGCCATTGCTGACCATGTTCTGGACATCGGCCCTGGGGCTGGTGTCCATGGCGGAGAGATTCTCTATTCCGGTAAAGTAGCGGGGCTGCTTGACTGTAAAGAGTCCCTGACCGGCGGCTACCTCGCAGGTCGGCTCCAGATCAAGCTTCCGGCAAAACGAAGACGAATAAAAAAAGGGAAGAAACATAATCTTGTCGTCCATGGTGCCAGGGCCAATAATCTTAAAAAAATCACTGCCGCTTTTCCGCTGGGAGTAATGACCTGTGTCACCGGCGTATCCGGTTCGGGCAAGAGTTCCCTGGTCATGGCAACCCTGCTCAAACAGGCAGCTCAATTTTTTGCGGACGGGGACATCATCCCAGATCAGGTCAGGATCGAGGGACTGGACAATATTGACAAGGTGATTGATATTGATCAGAGTCCCATCGGCAGGACTCCCCGCTCAAACCCTGCCACCTACACCGGCGTACTTACCCCTATTCGGGAGTTACTGGCGAGACTACCCGAATCAAGGGCCCGTGGTTACAAGTTAGGAAGATTTAGTTTCAATATCAAGGGGGGACGCTGTGAAACCTGCGAAGGAGACGGGGTACTCAGAATTGCCATGCATTTTCTCCCCGACATCTTTGTTACCTGCGAGAGGTGTAACGGCAAAAGATATAATCCGGAGACTCTCGATATTCGTTACCGGGGAAAAAATATTGCCGAAATACTGGCAATGACCGTAGAGGAAGCCCTTGATTTTTTCAAAAATATTCCCCCCATAAAAAACCGGCTCCAAACCGTGGCGGATGTGGGACTGAGTTATATCACCCTGGGACAATCCTCTGTAACCCTTTCCGGCGGAGAGGCCCAGCGGGTCAAGCTGGCAAAAGAGCTGAGCCGAAGATCAACCGGAAAAACCCTCTACATCCTTGATGAACCGACAACCGGTCTCCACCCTGCTGATATTCAGTATCTCCTGGTGGTTCTGAACCGGTTGGTCGAAGGGGGAAATACGGTGGTGGTCATTGAACATAACCTTGATGTGATAAAGACCGCCGATTACATTATCGACCTTGGCCCGGAGGGCGGCGACGGTGGCGGCATGGTGGTTGCCTGTGGCACCCCGGAGGAAATCGCAGCTTGCCGGGAATCTTATACGGGACGGTTTCTTGGTCAGATTTTTGATGACAGATAATTGCCTGGAAGCTGTAAGCTACAGAGATTATCTCTTGAAAAAAAACAAGTCCGATTGTAGAGTTGCGATAATTTGGATTGTCTGCAAACGACTATGCCTCTTA
>CAZEMY010000008.1:0-21804 GCA_964513405.1 uncultured Desulfobulbaceae bacterium | reverse complement strand
AGTTTTTATAGATGTATTGAAGATAAGAATTTGAGAGATCTCCCCAAAGGGGAGGTTGTTATAGAGGTCAGTTACTCCTCTCTCAACTACAAGGATGCCCTGTCAGCCAGTGGTAACCGTGGGGTGACGAGGCGATACCCACATACCCCCGGTGTTGATGCTGTCGGGGTGGTGCATAGCTCTTCGGTTGCCCGGTTCAGCCCTGGAGATCAGGTTCTCTGTATGGGGTATGGTCTTGGCATGAATACGCCCGGTGGATTTGCTCAGTATATCTCTGTGCCGGCTGCCTGGGTAATGGCTTTGCCGGAGAGTTTGAGCAGGCTTGAATCCATGCAGATTGGTACAGCTGGTTTTACAGCGGCGGGCTGTGTGGATAAATTGATTAGTTCCGGGTTGCGACCTGAAGACGGAGAGGTGCTTGTCACCGGTGCCACCGGCGGGGTGGGTAGTATTGCTGTTCGTATCCTTTCTCACCTTGGCTTTAAGGTGATTGCTGTGACCGGTAAAAGCGATCAGGAGGACTTTCTTCTTTCTCTTGGAGCGGCAAGGGTGCTGGCAAGAGATAAATTCCTGGCCGGCAAAAAAAGAATGCTTCTCAGGGAACGATGGGCAGGGGTCGTAGATACGGTTGGTGGAGATATTCTTGCCAATGCCATTAAAGGTACTGTATATGGTGGCACTGTGACATGTTGCGGCAATGCTGCATCCGGTGATTTGCCGATAAGCGTTTATCCGTTTATTCTTAAAGCGGTTACTCTTACAGGAATTGATTCAGCTCAGTGTTCCATGGCAAGAAGGAAGGCTATCTGGGGAATGCTTGCCGATTCCTGGAAGTTTGCCGGTTTAGGAGATTTATGCCGGGTTATCTCCCTTGATGATTTGGAGGGGGAAATTTCTAAAATGTTAAAAGGACAGGCGTTGGGTCGGGTTGTTGTTGAGTTGAAGGGGGCAAAATGACGGTTGAGCTGGCAAGGGAAGTCTTGCAGATCGAGGCAGAGGGGATACTTGCTGTCCGTGAGCGGATCGGGGACGAGTTTTGTAGAGCCGTAGATATGATAATGACATGCCCGAGCCGGCTGATTGTTACCGGTATAGGGAAGTCAGGGCTTGTTGGTCAGAAGATTACTGCCACCCTTAATTCGACTGGAACTCCGTCCTTTTTTCTCCATCCGGTGGAGGCGATGCACGGTGATCTCGGCATGGTGTCAGCAACGGATGTGATACTTGCCATATCTTACTCAGGCGAGACCACTGAACTTAATTCTCTTTTGAGAAGTCTTTGCAAACGCAATGTATCTGTTATTGCCATGACTGGTAACGAAAGCTCAACCCTGGCAGGGTTTGCTGCTGTAACCCTGAGCGTAAAGGTGGAGCGGGAAGCATGTCCTCTGGGGCTTGCCCCGACAACTTCCACCACTGCTACCCTTGCCCTTGGTGATGCACTTGCGGTTGCCCTGTTAAAACGCAAACAGTTTAAGGCTGAGGATTTTCGCCGCAACCATCCGGGTGGGAGTTTGGGTGAGCGACTTAAAGTTGCGGTCAGCGAAGTTATGCTCAGCGGGGACGATATGCCCCGGGTAGAGAGAGAGGTGAGTCTGCCTGCTGCTCTCAAGGTTCTGGACGATAAAAACATCGGTGCAGTTGTGGTCACTGAAGACAATCATCTTATCGGGATTATCACCGATGGCGATATCCGCAGGATAGTTATTGGTGCCAATATTGCGGAGATTGACCTTAAAGATGTCATGACCCCTGATCCGGTTGCCATCAGCAGTAACCTTCTTGCTGCCGATGCCCTGAGCATAATGCAGGAACATGAAATAACTGTCCTGGCTGTGGTTGATGATGATAAAAAGTTGATTGGTATTCTTCACCTTCATAATCTGTTGGGGAAGGGGGAATTCCGGTTCTTGATATAGGATTTTTTTTTAAAGAGAGGTTATAATTATGTGTCAGGTAAGTGCGATTGTTGAAAAAGGCGATGGAGAGCGTGAGGTCGTCATGGAAGCGGTGACATCTCTTGAGGTCGTTGAAACGGGGGTTACTCTGACGACATTTTTTGAAGACCCCCTGACTGTGACTGGAGTGGTTGTCAAAAAGATTAATTTCCTTGGGGGGGAGATTATTTTACAAAGAGAGGATGAAAAAAACGGAGCTTGAATATGGAAGAGAAAGATGTAAAAAATACAGATATACTTGAAAAAATAAAAGTCATGCTGCCACACTGGATACACCATAATAAGCAGCATGGAGATGAATTTATGGGCTGGGTAGAAGATTTAAGAGTTGACAGTGTAAACCTTGCCGATCAGTTAAAAAAAGCGGTGGATGCCCTTGCAGAGGCACAGACAGCATTGGAAAAAACCCTGGAGATGGCAGGTGGAGAAGTTAACAAAAAGGATGATAGCGGGCATAGTCACCCCCACCACCATCATTGACCTCTATATAAACTCCACTTTCCCGTTTGCCGGTCATAGGCATATTGTAGTTCAAGTCGTGAGGAGCGACCCTCTGAGCAACTTAAAGTGAAGACCTCTTTCGTGCCAACAGCTTTAGTGAACTCTGCCTTGGGGTTGGCGAGTTTTGAACCGGCAAAGGCTGGATAGTGTTTGTTGAATATCTTCTCGAAATTATTCTTCAACCAGGAAATTCTGTTTTCCAAACTAATCTTTTTCTGTATAGCGATGCGTCGTTTCTGGATGTTTTCATTTATGGCAACCAGTTTATCCTCTTCCTTAAACCTGCTTGATTTTATAAGTTTCAGGATGTTGTTGTAATGTTTGCCGGTAGCATTATGGTCATTTTTTTGTTCTGCAAGCTCGGCAAACTCGTTTTCCATACTGATTTTTATCATCAGCATGGTTCGGCTGATTTTTACAGCTGACTCTTCGATATCCTTACCAAGGTTGTTCTGGTGTGTCTCAATGAATTTAAGGGCATTGCTATAATAACTATTTGCCTGTTGCCAGTCTCTTTTTTCGTACGCTTCCCTGGCATGGGTAAGAATTTGGTGAAGCCTTGAGTGGAGTAGAAGTTTGTTTAGTTCTCTTCTCTCCTGCGGTTTAACTGCCGCCGGATTCTGCTCGATGAGACTCTGAACCTGCTCAAGGGTTGTGATGGTTTCCTGCCATTGTTGGGCTGTAAATTTTTGTTTTGATTGATCTATTCCGTGTCGAAAGGTGGCAGCGGTCAGGAGTTTGCTGATTTTTGCCGCTTCAGCAGGGTCGGAAATGTCTCTGGAAAGTTCCAGAGCCCTGCGGTAGGTTTCGGCGGCACTGCTCCATTCTTTTGCCCGTTCAGCCTCTTCTGCCTGGAGCATGGTTGCTGTGAAGTTTAAGTTGTGGATTGTCTGTTGTAATTGGTTGGCCTGGAGAATCAGGTCATGCCTGTTGGCATAGGCAAGAGCATTTTGGTAATAACTTAGAGCTTTTGTGATTCGTCCCTGTTGAATAAGCAACACCGCCTGTGATGTTATTGCTTCAAGAGCCTTCAATTTTTCGGCCTTGTCAATAGAAACAAATTCTCCGTTGTGGAGAATCTTTCCCTGTAGTCCCTGGATGAATTCTTCTGATGCCAGTAGTGTGTTGACTCTTGCTGCTATGTCATCGGCACCTGAATTAAGGATTGTTATTTTGGTAAGTGATCTGAGAATGGTTTCAGCTTCTGCCTGGGCATCAAAAAATTGTCTTTTTTTGACGAGCTGGTTGACTTTCTCAATATCTTTTATGCTCTGCGACAGAATGTCTTTATCCCCCATATATACTATTGCCCCTACTGCTGCAGAGACAATTAAAAAAAGGACAATAACTGCAGCGATTGATTTAATTGCTACTGTGGGTTTCTTTTTTTTGCTACCTGGAAATTTTATTTTCTTTTCAGATTGTTCAACCTCAAGATTATTTGCGGCAGGGTGGGATCTTGTGATACGGTTTTGGAGTCTGTCAAGGCCGGGAGCGTCTGCGACTGTTTTTTTAAGTTTTTCTATAATTGCAGCAGCATCATCATGGTGACCATGACTCTCTAATTCCTCTGCCTGCTTGAATAATTTATCGCTTTGACGCAGAGCCTTGCCAATAGTAATGGACATCTCTTCTCTGCCGGAAAACTGAACGGATTGGGGTATATCTCCCATAATTCCGTTGGCAGCAAATATATTTTTTTCTTCGATTTGCAGCTTGAGAAGGTTTATCTGTTCCTCATAAGATTTCTCCTCCGTCTCCTCCTCCACCTCGATAAAATCATCATCGTCAAGATCAAGGGATAAAAAATCTTCTTCATCTGCAGGCTCTTCATCATGTTTGTTTTGCTGTTCACCTGAGGGGGCGTCTGCACTCTTTAACTCATCTAATGGCAATTGCTCTTTATGTTGTTTGTACCAGTCTGCTGCGTCCCTGTTAAACGGATCTTCATCGCTGTATATGTCGCCGCAGATCATTTTGCCGATGGTGATAACCAGTTCGGTCAGGTTGGGGTTTTTCTGCCAGTGATTGGCAATTCGTATGGCTGCCGGATCTATATCCGGATGAAAAATATGGGTCAGGGGTTTAACTGTTGGGGGGAAGTGGGGGTACCCGAATGGCAGTTTGATTCCTACTTTATGGATTTCAGCAGTGGCAATGCTTCCATCCGGGTTGTGGGCGAATCCCTTTAGGCTATACTCTATTTCATAATAATCAGGTGACTGGCCGGTATCTTTAGAGATTGTAATAGCAGGGTAGTGTGCAATGGCTTGTTTGAGTTGTTTGTAGTCAGCTGCCAGTTGGTCAGTCCCTGTGATCATCTTTATGGTACCGGTGGTTGAAGGAAAATGGCGTGAAAATTGTAAATGTTGGTGATCAATTCTGCAGTAAATATTCGGGGCTGTTGAGTGGAGGAGAATATTGGCCTAAGTTTGCTCGAATATCTACAGTCTTCATCCCGTTTATTGTATAGCATTAATTAGTTGGAAACAAGATGATTTTTATAAATGTGGATGACATAGGCAAACATATCTTAAAGCCAAGTCTTGAGGGGAATTTTAGAGGCAGTAAGGTTGTAGAGCAAGAAAAACATAATAAAAAAAAGTGTGCCTACCCCCGTTTCCTGTAAACCTTACCACTTCATAGCAGTGGGCTGACCAAAAGAGCCGTGTTCTCCAAAAGTCTCTCGCCAAAAGAGCGTCTTTGGAAGTCGTCTCCGGTAAGCTGTGTTGATAAATCAAGGTAATTCTGTTGTAACTCTCTGAGCGATTTGGTGAAATCACGGTTATAAATAATCGTGGTTATTTCAAAGTTGAGCCAGAAACTGCGCATGTCAAGATTAACTGAGCCAATGAGACAGAATTCGTTGTCAACGGATATTGTTTTTGAGTGGAGTAACCCTTTGGTAAACAACATTATCTTTACGCCGGCATCTATAAGTTCACCGTAGCGGGCTCTGCTTGCATAATGAACCATGCGGGAATCATTTTTTTCAGGGACAATAATTGTTACCGACACTCCCCGCTGGGATGCCGATTTTAGTGCTGTCAGGATAGTGCTATCCGGAACAAAATAGGGTGTTGTCAGGATTATTTCTTCCCGGGCAGCATAAATAGTGGTCAGGAGCAGGTCATGGATACAATTTTCGGTGTATCCGGGGCCTGACGGAGCCATTTGCACAGGGATATTTCCGTGGGGCATTTCGTCCTCAGTATATTCCTGCTCAGGTAGTTCACATAATGAAGTATCTTTTTCCATTGCCCAGTCAAAGAGGAAGAGCATGGATATTATTCCCAGCACCGGTCCTTCGATCCGTACCATTACATCAATCCACTCGCCGACCCCCTGATCCTGTTTGAAAAACCTGGGATCAACGAGATTATGACTGCCGGTATAGCCTATACGGTTATCTATGGAGATTATTTTTCGATGATTACGAAGATCAATACGAACAAATAATGCCCTGAACAGGCCGGCCGGTAGAGATTCTGTAATGCATATCCCGTGCTTTCGCATTTCACGGCATTTATTGCTGCCAAGAAATCCTTTACTGCCGATGGAATCCACCAGGATCCGGCAGCATACCCCCCGGTCATGGGCTTTTTTAAGAGCTTCTCCCACTTTATCGGCTGCACCGCCGTTATGCCAGATGAAAAATTCAAGAAAACAGGTTGATTCTGCCTGGTCGATGTCGGTTATGAGCTGCCTGAAAAAATCTTCGCTGTTATCTATCAGAGTCAGGCTGTTGTCTGGCATGGTCGGGATGCCTATGGCGGTGTCAATCTGTTTGTGAATTGGTTCACATTGCCGGCTTAAGCTTTCCCAGTTGTTGAAGGCCCGCTGTTTATATCCTTTAGCGAGTTGGAGAATGATTGGTACCCAGACAGATGTTATTTTTGCCCGCCTCTCCCCGAGACGATTTTCACCGAAGAGCAAGTAGATAATTGCCCCCAGAAAAGGTATCATCAGAACTACCACGAGCCAGGCAAAGCTGACAGACACAGCCTGTTTACGCATTATGATTCGAATGGATAACCCTATGCGGACTGTAAGGTCAACAAGGAAAATGGAGGTAGTTATGATCCAGCTGATTTCATTCATGGATTTGAGAAATAATCTGATTGTTTTTACAACTGTTTGATTAAATGGTACATTACAGGCAATCGTATTTTGTTTAAATAGAAAAAGTTAAAAAGAGGGGAAGTATGAAGGTAAAGGGATTTTCCGCAGCTGCGGTTGCGGCTGGTATCCGTTATCCGGACAGGCTTGATCTTGGTCTTATTTACTCAGATCGTCCGGCTGTAACCGCCGGAGTGTTTACCACCAACCGGGTTAAAGCTGCTCCTGTTCTTCTCTGCATGGAGCGGCTTCTTCAAGGGCAGTCCCAGGCATTGCTGGTTAACAGCGGTAATGCCAATGCCTGCACCGGCAGCCAGGGTATGGAAATGGCTTTAAAGACGAGCAGGCTTGCCGCAAAGCAACTGGCAATAAGCGAAGAGCTTATTCAGGTGGCATCAACAGGGGTAATCGGGGAGCCTTTGGATAGTGAACCGTTTGTCCGGATGATGCCGGAACTGGTCAGCTTTCTTTCTGAAGATGGTTTTGCAGATCTTGCCAGCTCAATTATGACCACCGACAAGGCTGCCAAGATGGCGGAGGAAATAGTTGTTATAGATGGGCTTGAGGTCTCAGTTCTCGGAGTTTGTAAGGGATCGGGGATGATTATGCCCAATATGGCAACAATGCTCTGTTTTGTGGTTACCGATGCCAGAGTCGTTTTTCCGGTTTTGAAGGATATTGTCAGGGTAGGGGTGGATAAGAGTTTTAACCGGATCACTGTGGATGGTGATACTTCCACCAACGATATGGTTCTGGTCATGGCCAATGGTGCTGCTGAAAACAAGTGGATTGATGAAGAAAATATAGCTGGAGTTGAAGTTTTTTCAAAGGCGGTCCATACTGTTTTTAAAGAATTGGCCGCCATGGTTGTTGCAGACGGTGAAGGTGCAACTAAGCTTGTAACCATTCGGGTTGAGGGAGCAAGAGAAGAAACGGAAGCTGTTGATGCTGCCAGAACCATAGCCAATTCGCCCCTGGTGAAAACCGCTTTTTTTGGCGAAGACCCAAACTGGGGCAGAATCATGGCGGCTCTTGGCAGATCTGAATGCCGTTTTCAGGAAGAGCGGGTGGCTATCTTTTTTGATGACATTATGATGGTGGACAAGGGGATGGGGCTTGGTATTGAAGCCGAGAAGATGGCGGCCAAAGTAATGAAAAAAGATAAATTTATGTTAAAAATTCATCTTAATGATGGTGCGGAGTCTGCTGAAATCATGACCTGCGATTTTTCCAAAGAATATATATCCATTAACGCCGATTATCGCAGTTAATTTTTTTTGATTTGTGTAGAATTTAATATTATCATCAGGAATGGCTGAATCTCTACCAAAAATAAAACATCCACCGTGCCTGAAATGCCAACATTTTTTTGTTACATGGGAGGCTGCCAGGCCAAAGGGGTGCCGTGCCTATGGATTCAAGAGTAGGCAGATCCCGGCCTTACTGGTTTATGCAAGCTCAGGCTCTCCCTGTCTTCGCTTTTCTCCTAAGAAAAAAAAGTAGCGATATCAGAAGTCAGAAGCCAGAGAGGGTAGTTTGTTTTTTCTCTGTCCTCTGTCCTATGGTAATAAGGCATTAACATTATGAGTATCCCCACAGAAGTCCGTACCGTCAAATTCAGTCCCGGCGAAAGAAATGTTTTTTTTCATCTCCTCACTGGTTGTAATCTGAAATGCAGTCACTGTTATATCAATCCTGAGCAGCACGGCCGCAAGATCCTTGAATTAGGCACTATCCTGAGCTGGCTTAAATGTTTTGCCCGCCCTCTTCAATCAACCAACCTGATTCTTCTTGGCGGTGAGCCGACTCTTCACCCTGAGCTGGCGGAGATTATCCGCCGGGCCAGGGATATGAACTACCGTGTGACTGTGGATACCAACGGTTTTCTTTTCCATGACCTTTTAGAGAGGGTAAGTCCCCGGGAACTTGATTTTTTAAGTTTCAGCCTTGATGGCCCGGATGGGGAAGTAAACGATCCCATTCGGGGCAAAGGGGTATTTGCGACCTGCACGGAAAATATAAAAAAAGCGGTCAGGCTGGGGTTTAAAACCAGCCTGATCTATACTGTTTCCGGGCTTAATATAGCCCATCTTCACAGGATGCCTGAATTGGTCAGTAAGCTCGGGGTTGAGAGGTTTTTTATTCAGGTAATTGGTCTGCGTGGTAAATCAGCGGGTAATGCCCCATCTCCCGAGACAGCCTGGCAGGTTGATTCTCGGCAGTGGTTAAATGTTGTTCCTGAAGTGGCAGCCCGGGTAGCTGAACTTGGTATTTCCGTTACCTGGCCCAAGGTTTACCTTGATCCCGATGAACCTTTTCAATGTGCCGGCCTGATGGCAGAAAATTATTTTATTTTCCCCAATGGCAGGGTTTATCAATGTCCGCTTTGTGAGGACTACCCGATTCACAGCTTCAAAATGGAAGATAACCGCTTAGTGGCCAGAAAAGGTTTAAATGAAGATAAGTTTTTCAACCTTGAAATTGCTGAAGGATGCGTGATGAATAAACTTCTCCAGCCTGATAATATTGTTTACCTTGAAGATGGTCAGCCCGCCCATCGGATTTCCTGTTGCCTGCTGAAACAGAGGATTGAGCCGTGATGAACAGCAAGGAGCAAAACAGAGAGCTTCAGCAATTTTATAAAAACGGGCTTTGGTTGCATGAGCAGTCCAGGTTTGCTGAGGCTGTTTCGCTCTACCAGAGGGTTCTGAACCATATACCCGATGCCGATCTGGTCAACTATAATCTTGGCCTGGCTCTCTATGAGTTGGCAAGATACTCAGAAGCTGTGGCGGCTTTTTCCCTCGCCGCCCTCCATAACCCGGATGACCCCGATTATTGGTTTAATCTTGGTCTTGCCGCAAGACAGGATGGGCAATATGGTGTTGCCGGGGACGCTTATAAAAAATCCCTTGTCCTGCAGCCGGATAATCCTGATATTATTTATAATCTTGGCTGCTGTTACCGGGCAGCCGGTGAGCTTGAACAGGCTTGTGAGACCTTTCAGAAAACAGTTACTCTGGACAGAAACCACGCCTCGGCCCTTAGTAATCTCGCCTGCTGTCTTCATATGCAAGGGGAGTATGGACAGGCGGCTGTTGCCTACCGCAGGCTCCTTGAGTTGCGTCCAGGTGACGAGGCAGCCTCGTATATGCTGGCTGCCATAGAGGGCGATAATATTACCTCTGCACCGCCGGGGTATGTGGCGAGACTTTTTGATGATTACAGTGCGGATTTTGACCGTGATCTCTTGGGAAACCTTGAGTATAGGGTTCCAGAGTTGTTGGGGAAGATGGTTGCTGAGTTTATAAATCCTGACGAAAAGAAAAAAACAATCCTTGATCTTGGTTGCGGGACCGGTCTCTCAGGTCTTGCTCTAATTGATTTTGCCTCCTCGTTAACCGGGATTGATTTATCGGAAAAGATGATTGGCAAAGCCAGGGACAGGGGGTGTTATGACACCCTTGTGGTTGGCGATGTGGTTGAGTTTATGGCAGCGAACGATGCACCTGTGGATATGGTCACTGCTGCCGATGTCCTGACTTATATCGGTGATCTTGAGCCTTTGTTTGCACAAGCAGCAGGTTGTCTTGCTCCGGGAGGGATTTTTTGTTTTTCAACTGAACTGAGCGAAAAACCAGGCTATCAGCTCTTGAATAATGGCCGTTATGGTCATCACCGGGACTATATCAATACTCTTGCCCATCGCTTCGGTTTTAAAATCTTAAAGAGAGAAGAAGAGAAAATCCGCCGGGAACGGGGTCAGTGGATAATTGGTGATATTTATTTGTTTTTATTGGGGACAAGGTAAATATCAAAACGAATCGTCTTGGCTGTTTTTGAATATGAAGGCGGGTAAGCACTCAGCCAGGGACTGGTTTTTGCTCTTTTAACCACCACCCGTTTACGGGCGGTTTGCAGAGCCATGGCAAACAGTTCTTCCATATCACTGTCACTACCAACCACCTGCTGAATCATCTGTAGTTCTTTCTTGACCAGAGCTTTGGCGTTTGTTCTGGCAAACATGGGGTCAAGATAGATTATATCAGGTTTTTTTGTTTTTATAATTTCTGCCATGGCAGAAAGGGTATTTTTTGTTATCAGGTGGATTCGTTTTGCAACCTGCCTGATTGATGGTTCTGCCAACGCCCGCTTCAGGCCGTCGGTGAGCAGAGCTGCTATAACCGGATTTCTCTCAAAGGTGATAATCTGAAAACCGGCTCCGGCAAGAATAAAACTGTCCCTCCCCAGCCCTCCGGTACCATCAATTATCAGGGTTTTTCGGTAATCTTTGCTTTTTATTCTTCCCATTGCCTTAACAAGTTGTTCCTGTTGGATGCGTGCCAACCTGTAATGCCACTTTCCGCTTGCGAAATCAACCCGGATTTCTCCGCCCCTTTCGTGGTGGAGAGAGAGACCGTTCTTTCCCAAAACCATGACAGCTGTTTCAGGGATTTTTTGGTTAAGCATGGGCAGATCTATTTGTTTTGCCAGTTTTTCAGCAGAGTCAATAAACTCTGCTCCATCCGGATATATACCAACGGGTAGGAAAAAGTTGTTATTAAGTGTTTTTTTGGGGGGTTGCATCTGTTTAGTATCGGAAAATCAGGGTTTTTATGGTAACCTTCTTAATTTATGTAGTTATGTATAGATATTTTAAGTAATATATCAATAAGTTAAGATTTCACAAAGGAATAATTATTTATGAGTATTATGCCTCCCAAGGTTATAGCCATCATTCCTGCCCGTTACCAGTCAAACAGGTTTGAGGGAAAACCGCTTGCTGAAATTAATGGTAAACCCATGATTTGGCATGTAGTTGAGCAGGCCAATCAGGTTGAATTGTTGTCTGAGGTTGTGGTGGCGACCGATGACGAGCGGATAGCAGAGGTCGTTCGTTCTTTTGGTACTCAGGTTGTTATGACCTCACCTGATCACGCCTCCGGAACAGATCGTCTTGCTGAGGCCGCAGAACTGCTTGATATTGCAGAGCATGATGTGGTTGTTAATATCCAGGGAGATCAGCCCCTGTTTCCTCCCGAAGTAATAGTCCAGGTTGCAAAACCTCTTCTTGATGATCCGGCTCTGCATATGTCCACTCTGATCTATAAAATAATCAGAGAGGAGGAAATTACCGACCCGAATCATGTCAAAACTGTGTTTGACTGTCATCATAATGCCCTTTATTTTTCCCGGTCGCCCATCCCGTTTCAGCGAAACCCTGAAGAGGGCAGTATCCCTACCTATTATAAACATCTTGGCTTTTATGGATACCGTAAAGGTTTTCTCCTCACTTTTGTGGGTTTGCCGGAAGGAGAGTGGGAGCGGTTTGAAAAACTTGAACAACTAAGAGCCCTTGAGTATGGTTACACCATAAGGGTGGTTGAAACGGAACATGACTCGATAGAAGTGGATACTCCGGCTGATGCCCGCCGGGTTGAAGAGATATTGGCTGGGAAAGCCGTGGGCTGAAGGTTGTAGCCTGGCGGTATTAAAAGCCGTAAATATTAAATCACCCCTGTTATCAGGGATTATTAAAGGATAAAAAATCATGGAGAAAAAAATAACCATAATCGGGGCTGGTAATGTCGGGGCAACCGCTGCCCACTGGGCACTTGTCCGTAGGCTCGGTGATGTGGTTCTACTTGATGTGGCAGAAGGAGTACCCCAGGGTAAGAGCCTTGACCTATGGCAGTCCGGGCCGCTGGACGGATATCCGGGGAAAATAACCGGATCAAACGATTATGCGGACAGTAAGGATTCTGCCGTGGTTATTATAACCGCCGGACTTGCCAGAAAACCTGGGATGTCAAGGGATGATCTACTGGCAAAAAATGTTGCCATTGTTAAGTCATGTGCCGCAGAAGCGGTTAAATGGTCGCCCAACTGTGTGATGATTGTGGTTACCAACCCCATTGATGCCATGGTTCATACTGCTTTTAAAGTGTCTGGTCTCCCGGCAGAGAGGGTCATAGGTATGGCTGGAGTTCTTGATTCAGCAAGGTACCGTACATTTATTGCCGAGGCTCTTGGGGTTGCTGCCAGGGATGTTAATGCCTTAGTCATGGGGATTCATGGTGACAAAATGTTGCCATTGGTCAGGCTTGCCAATGTCGGTGGAGTGCCGATTACCGACCTTCTTTCCAAAGAAAAAATTGATGAAATTGTCAGTCGTACCCAGAATGGTGGCATTGAGATTGTTAATCATTTAAAAACCGGTTCTGCTTTTTATACGCCGGGGCTTGCCGCCATTGAAATGGCTGAGGCGGTGCTTACCGACAGTCGCAGAGTTATGGCATGTGCGTCATATCTTAACGGCCAGTTTGGCATATCCGGATATTTTCTTGGTGTTCCGGTGGTGCTTGGGCGGGGAGGGGTAATCAAAATACTTGAATTTGAGCTTAACGATGAAGAAAAAGCTGCTCTTACTGAATCAGTTACCGCAGTATCTGCTCAAATGGAGGCAACTGGGGTCTGATTGTCAGAGGTGTAGAGACAAGGCATGCCTTGTCTTTACGGTTATTTTAAAGATACGGTTTTATCCAGGAAAAGACAAGGCATGCCTTGTCTCTACCTGGTTAATGGAAAATAAAGCACAGGTAGCAAGCTGGTAACGATATGGCTTCCATTGAGACATTGCGGCAGCAATTGCAGGGGGTAACTTTAAGGGAGATGTCAGCTCTTGATGTTCTTCCTGAGGGCAATATGGCGGAGAGGGTTATCTCGTTGCTCATAGACGGTATCCCCGCCGGGACATCACGAACTCTTTCGGCACAGTTTTCAACTCTTGTTGACAGCATAAGGGAAGTTGACAGCGAAGATGCCAGGGTTGTCCTTTTCGGTGGTGGAACCGGGTTGTCTAACATAATTGGTGGAGACTCCCGTCGTAATGATTGGCCGCAATCACCTTTTAAGGGCTTGAAAGAAGAGTTTCCCCGTTGTAACTCAATTGTCTGTGTCACAGATGATGGCGGCTCGACAGGGGAATTATTAAAAACACTGCCTTTAATTGCTCTTGGTGATTTGCGTCATGTTCTTCTCTCTTCATTGCAGAAAAACAAACTTGCCGGGAAATATGGTTTGTCTAATGGCTCTGCAAATCGCCTTGCAGCCGCCCTGCATGCCGTTTTTAACTATCGTTTTATCTCCTGTCCAGAAAACTACCACCAGCTTCTTGACGATACCGGTGCTGATTTTGCGGATATTCCCGGTAAACTGCTATCTTTTATCCGTGAGCTGAGCAAAGCTCTGTTTACTGATAAACGCTTAAGTCCAACCTTGCAAAGCCCGCAATGTCTCGGCAATCTGCTGCTTGCCTCGGTGATTTACAAACAGTTAAGTCCTGATTTAAGTGTAACAGAGCTGGCTGCAAACTATCAGGTTGTTCGGAGTGCGACCAGTCGCGGCCTCTCCGAAATTTGCCGGGTATTGGGGCTTGCTCCCCAGGCGGTTCTACCCTGTGTAACCACCAGTGCCCGGCTTAAAGTTCTTTACAGTAACGGTGTGCTGGTAAGCGGAGAGGATAAATCAAGCCAGTGTCAGCGGGGATACCCGGTGGACAAGGTCTTTGTAGAGTTCAGCCACGATCCTTTTATCCAGCCGGAAGTGCTTACTCTTATCAGGGAAGCGGATATAATTATTTTTGCCCCGGGAAGTTTATACACCTCCATTATCCCCATCATGCAGATTCCTGGTATTGCCAGGGCAGTTCGCAGTAATAAACGGGCCATGAAACTGCTTGTTGCCAATATCTGGGTGCAGAAAGGGGAAACTGATGCGGCAAGAGATAGTCCAGAGAGGAAATTTCATGTTTCAGATCTCATTAATGCCTACAAGAGGAATATTTTCGGTGGGCTGAAAGGTATCTTTTCTCATGTCCTCGCCATGGATTTGGCGGATATTCCCGGTTCTGTTATCCAGAGGTACGGGCTTGAGGACAAAGAACCCATATATCTTGATCGTAAAAAGGTGAATGACCATGGTTTGAGAGTTATTGCCGCCCCTGTCTTTTCACCGCCACAGTTGAAGAACAGACTTGTTGTCCAGCATGACCCGCATGCCCTGGCAATAGCTGTTAAGGCACTGTACAGCCTGTATCAGGCGGATTCTGCCGGTGGAGAAGCAGAGGTTTCACCTTGTCAGGATAACAGCATCTATTTACCTCTTGTTGAAAAAGAAAATTCGTTGCCATGTTTAAGGTATGAGTCTATTTGTAACTGGTGCAAAAGTATAAGTACAGAAAAGCTTTCTCTCAGTTCCGGTGCTTACGAGAAGCTCACAGGTAATAAACGGAAATGGCTGCTTGACAGGGTAGAGGAGATAATCTGGCATCATCCCGATATTCTTATCGACCATCTGCACTTGATTAAAGGGATAACCCTGGTGAATTTATCCTGCTGGAAACGGTGTCAGCAATGGGATAATGTTTTTTCCTTTTATGACCCTCTTGATAGGAGAATAAAAATCCGTCAGGATGTGGCAGAAGAATTTAATCGATTTGAAATGGCTTTTCTTGTTGGTCTGGGGCAGTCCCTGCTTGGTAACTATGCTAAGAAAAAGGGGATGAGGGATATTTACCTGGATGGGGAAGTTACAGGCCGATCTTATGTGCTTACTGTTCAGGATAAGGGTGAGCTGGAGAGTTTTTTCCCGCTGCCGGAGTTGTATATATATCTAAAACTTGCCAGGATGTATCCTCTTTCCGGCAAGGAGGGGATGTTTACCCGTATTGTCAGCGGTGAAGAAGGGTTTACCCCGCCGGGGCTTTTTTTTGGTTTATTTTATGCCTGGTATCTCGACAATCGCTTTGCTGCCAATATAGAGTACAAAATGTCCATAATGAAAAAAGAAACCGGGGATATGATTTCTGAACAGATTCGTATCGCTAATCGTCGCAGTAAATTGATTAGTTTTTTTAGAGATCATGTGTTTAAACACAAGATTAAGGTGTCAGGTGATAGATAAATTTAATACCTGCTTGTTACTCGTTCCCCCGTTCTACGGGGGGACGAGGGCAAAAGCTGTATAGTCTTACTCGTTCCCACCGTCCTCGGTGGGAATGCATATGGGCTGCATTCCCGTGCAGAACGGGAGAACGAGGGCAGTACATTAAATGTTTCTTAATATTTTTTGGAGATGATGGATGAGGGTATTGGTTATTGATGATGATGCTCAAATGCGTGCTCTTCTTCGCCAGGTGCTGGAATGGAGTGGTTATGCTGTCATGGAAGCTGAGAATGGGCGAAAAGGTATGCAGATGCAAAGAGAAAACCCGGTAGAGCTGGTAGTGACAGACTTAATCATGCCTGAGCAGGAAGGTCTTGAAACCATAAGTATTTTGAAAAAAGAATTCCCGGATATAAAGATTGTGGCTGTTTCCGGAGGTGGCAGGATAGGGCCGGATGCTTATCTGTCTGCTGCCCTTGAACTCGGGGCTGATCTGGTATTTAATAAGCCTTTTGTTGTTAAAGAGTTTGTGGAGAAGATAAGGGAGCTTACAGAAAATAATGGTTGATAGAGTTACGGATTGTAGAGCAATTGTTGTTGATAATAGCCCGGTCATTGTCAAGCTGGTCTCCTCTATTTTAGAGGGGGAAGGCTGTGTTGTTCAGACTGCATCTGATGGTCTTGAAGCCGTTGACCTGTTTGACAGGTTTCGACCGGATATTATTTTCACTGATCTGGTCATGCCTGGAATTGACGGTATTAAACTTTGCCATATTATCCGTAATACCCCTGAGTATAAAGATGTTTTCATAGTTGTCCTTTCCGGTGTTGCCCTTGAGGATGACACCGATCTCCTTAATATAGGAGCCGACATCTGTATCGCCAAAGGGGCATCCGTAAATATGCGTGTCCATATTATTGCGGCATTGGATTGCTTTCGTTCGGGAAACCGGAATTTACCCCCTGATATTCAAGGGCTTGAAGGGCTTTATCCACGGGAGGTGACCCGTGAGTTGCTGTCTAATAAACGCCATCATGAAGTTGTTTTTGAGCAGATGCTGGAGGGCTATCTTGAACTGAACGGCAACGGTCGTATTCTTCGGGTAAACCCTGCCTGTTGCAGGATATTTCAAATGGGGGAGGCAGAGATTCTTGCCGGTCATTTTCGGGAACTGCTGCCGGACAAGAATGCTAAGCTCTTAAACCAATGGGTGGAAGAACTCATCATTCAGGGGAGGGCAGAACCTCTGGTCTTTGCTTATGAGAACCCGGTTATTTTACATAACCGCTATATAACCATCAACCTTGTTCCGGTTAAGGAAGAAAAGAAATTCACAATCATAGGAATCTTTCAGGATGTAACCATCCGTAAAGAGATGGCGGAGAGGCAGGAACAACTTGAGCAGGAGATAAACAGAATGCGTACCCTTGAGGCCATGACTGGTATGGCAGGGGGGATTGCCCATGATTTTAACAACCTTCTCACTGTTATCAATGGTAATGTTGAAATGGCTCAGCTTATATCCACTGAGGAAAAGGTGGTAACTCTGCTTAATGAAACAGAAAAAGCCCTGCAACGGGCCACTGATCTTGTCCGCCGTTTCAGTCAGTTTTCCGACAATTATCTTCCCGAAAAATCAGTGGTCTGCATTGATGAGCTGATAGAAGATATTCTTGAGCGGGAACTTGCCGGCACAAAAATCATCCTCAACTTCATCAATGATGGGGGAAAATATATAGCTAATCTTAATAGTGAATTAATTATTCAGGGGTTTAAGAATATCGTTATTAATGCAGTTGAAGCCATGAATGGTGAGGGGGAGTTGTCGGTTAGTTTGTCAGTTGTGGACAACAGAGATAATCCGCTCTGGCTTGAACAGCTCAAGGCGGGAAGTAGGTATGTCCACATTGGCATTAAGGATAGCGGACCCGGGATGAGTCAGGAAACCATGGACAAAGCTTTTACCCCTTATTACTCAAGCAAAGAGAGGGGCAGCGTGAAAGGTATGGGACTGGGGTTAACCATTGCCCATGCTGCGATTATTAAGCATGACGGTATGATTCGCCTTGATTCGTCTCCCGGAAATGGATGCACGGTATCCATTTACCTGCCGGTGATGGATGAGGCGGCCACAAATCAAACTTCACGCTGAATCCTCAGTTTAATAATATATGTATCTTGCCCTACGGACGATAAACAATAAAATTCAGCATGTTCTATGCCAGACCACTACCGGTGGTGACGGTTTGACCAACCGTGATCTTATTTGTCTTGGTGATGATCCTGGTAAGTTCATTAAATACCCCGGCGGTTCCTCTTTTTATATAGACGAGCTGGTCTTTGACCAACTTGAACTAAAAGGGGTGGATTACTCATACGAAGATGTCGAGAAATTATTTTTACCCTTTCTTGAACCATGGGTTAAAACGAAGATTGCCCCATTTTGTGATCGCCACGAGTATTGTCACTGGAAACCCATGGGTGCAGATCAGCAGGCAAGAATTTTGGCGGAAACCCATATCTTTGATCGTCGTCGTCTCCATTACCTTCGTTTTGGTCAGCTCGACCAGCAGTGCCTTGACAGTTCGGTCTTGCCATTTAGGGAGCTGTTAGATAAATCCAGAGATGAAATTGAACAGTTTATTCTTAACCAGGAAAAGTCCCTCTCACCTTATGAATATAAAAGCTATGTTGTGACTGTTTTTGACCTGCAACGGTTCTTTAGTGACCGTTATGCCCGAAATATGCCCCATCTCTTAAACCGGGCTCAGTTGGATAAGAGATTTGTGGAGGAGATATGCAGGTTGGATAAGGACACTTCTTTCTGGCGGGGAATGGTTAGAGGGAACAGGTTGCCAGTGTATATGATAAACTATGTTATCATGTACTTTGACCATGGATTTTCTGAAGAAGCTCTCGGTAATAATTATTCCCGTAGTTCTACCGGCGGGCAATATCGTCCGCCAGCCGCCAGCACAATCCGCATGTCCATGGATGAGGCGAGTACGGTATTTGGCTTAAGCAGGGCTGAACTTGCAGATTTAAGCAAAAAAGAGTTGCATAGGATTTACCGGCAAAAGGCTCAGGAGTTGCATCCGGATAAGGGCGGTAATAATGAACGGTTTATTGAACTCACCAATGCCTATAATGAGATTTTGCACATCAGGCGGTAATATGTATTTCGTGTATTTCGTGGTTGGATATTATATTTTCCTTATTGTTTTACGAATGTTTACTAATTACATTTTCTAAGAATGCGAATCCATCTTATTAGACATGGTCAGACAATCGCCCCGGCCGGAGTCATGCTTGGGGCAACCGATGTTGCTTTGTCACCTGTCGGCAGGCAGCAGGCTGTAAATCTTGCTCAGAGAATTCCCGAGAATATTTTTTGTCTATGCAGCCCCATGTTGCGGGCGAAACAGACACTTGAACATCTGCTTGAGAGAGGAGAAATGTTTTCGGAAGTGGTGTTTGATGAGCGTTTGCGGGAAATGAATTTTGGTGACTGGGAGATGCAAACCTTTTCTGAAATAACTGCCGGGGAAGCTGATATTTCAGGTTGGCTCAAGTATTTGGATTTTACTTTTCCAGGTGGTGAGTCCGTGCCGGATTTTGTCCAAAGGGTCAAGTCGGTTCTGGATGAGTTGCAGGCAGGAGAGCGGGATGAGGTTATTCTTATCTGTCATGGGGGGGTAATTCGCACTATGATTTGCTTGGCACTTAATCTCGATCCCCAAAAATATCTGCTTTTTCAGGTTGATTATTGTTCGTGGTCAATTTTGGATATGTACAGTGAAGGTGGAATTTTAAAAACTTTGAACCGGTAATTATCCATGGCGTATTTAACCCTTGTAACCGGCGGCTGTCGTTCCGGTAAATCAGATTTTGCTCAACATCTTGCTGAGGAAATAGAGGGGGGGAGATTGTTTATTGCCACCAGTCCCTGTTTTGACAAAGAGATGGATGAGCGGATAAGCCGGCATCGTCTAACCAGGGAAAACAGGGGTTGGATGACCATTGAAGAAGAGTTTTTTCCTGATAAGGCGATACTTGAAAATAACGATAAATCAACTGTTTTACTCGATTGCTTAACTCTTTGGATCAGCAATTTGCTTCTTTTGAGTGAAGGGAGAAAAGAAGTGCTTAGTGAAGATAATATTGTCGAATTGGCAGGGCAGTTGCTGGCAGCCTGTGCAAAGCATAAGGGGGCTGTTACCATGGTAACCAACGAGGTGGGGTTGGGAATCGTCCCGGATAACCCGTTGGCGAGAAAATACAGAGACCTGGTTGGTCGTTGTAATCAGGTAATTGCCCGTGCTGCTGATCGGGTTTTTCTGGTCAGTTGCGGAATTCCGGTGCAAATTAAATAAAATAAAAAAAATAAAAAAATATTTAAAATAACAAAATAAAGAATATGAATAAATCCAAACAACCTGATTTTCTTGAAGCAACCTATCAGAAAATATTCCCCCAGGACTCTGAATTTCGGAAGCAGGCAACTGCCCGCCTTGAACAGTTGGCCATGCCTCATTGGGCCTTGGGTGATCTTATGGATCTCGCTGTTGACCTAGCTGGAATGACCCGTTCCCTTGAACCGGCTGTTGCCCGTAAAACCGTAGTTGTTATGGTGGGCGACCATGGGGTCACAGCGGAGGGGGTTTCTAAATTTCCGGCGGAAGTGACAGCCCAGATGGTTTATAATTTTGTTGCCGGCGGGGCAGGGATAAATGCCCTGGCGAAGCAGGCAGGGGCAGTCGTCAGGGTGGTTGATATGGGTACGGCGGTTGATCTCTTTGAGCTTGCCGATGCCGGCAAAATAATCTCCAAAAGAATAGCTCCAGGGACAAAAAATATGGCACTTGGTTCTGCCATGACCAGAACCCATGCGGTGCTGGCGGTTGAGGCCGGTATTGAGGTGGCAAATGAGCTGGTGAAAAAAGAAGGTGTGGATATCTTTGGAACCGGTGACATGGGGATTGGTAACACCACCCCAGCCACAGCGATTGCTGCGGTTTTGACCGGTAAGCCGGTCGCCGAACTGGCAGGCAGAGGGACAGGTCTTGATGACCTTCAGCTTGCTGGTAAAATAAAAACTATTGAAAAGGCTTTGGCCATGAACAGACCTGACCCCAGGGACGGGATGGATATTCTTGCCAAAGTCGGCGGTTTTGAAATCGGTGGAATTGCCGGTTTGATTCTTGGTGCTGCCTCCCACCGCAAACCTGTACTGGTTGATGGTTTTATCTCCACAGCCGGGGCATTGATAGCCTGTTCGCTTGAGCCTTTTGTCCGTGATTATATTATATGTGCCCACCGCTCGGTTGAGCCGGGTCACCTGGCAATGCATGAAAAGCTTGGTAAAACTCCCCTGCTTGATCTTAACCTTCGCCTGGGTGAAGGGACAGGTGCTGCCCTTGCCATGAACCTTGTTGAAGCTGCCCGGGCAGTACTCACCGAAGTGTCTACCTTTTCTGATGCCGGGGTTACCGGTTCAGGGGGATGACAGTTTGCCCAATAGATAAAGTTGTGGCTTTAACAGATTGACATCTGGTATGACCGTAGTTATACTGCCACTGTAGTGGTAGGTTAAATGCGGTTGAGATTGTGTTATTTAAAAATATATGAAAAAAAAATATCATGAAAACAGCAATATCAATACCTGATAAATTATTTGTCGCGGCTGATCAATATGCCAAAGCACATGGTTTTTCACGAAGTGGTGTCTATGCCAAAGCTATTGAAATGTTTCTTGAGCAGCAGCCACAAAACCACATTACAGGTCAATTAGACAAAGTGTATGGGGGGAAAACTTCAAGTTTGGACAGTGAAATCTCAGCCATCCAGTCCCGATCAATAGAAAAAGAAAAATGGTAATAAAAAGAGGGGAAGTATGGTGGGTTGAATTACCCGAACCGATTGGTTCAGAACCAGGCTTTAAAAGACCTTTGATAGTTATCCAGGCAAATGAGTTTAATAAAAGTAAAATAAACACGGTGATTGGAGCGGTTATCACAGGCAATCTTCGTCTGGCTGACGCTCCAGGCAATCTCCTCCTTCCTGCTCGAAAAAGCAAGTTACCGCGACAAAGTGTGGTCAATGTCTCTCAGCTGATCACCGTTGACAAGTCTTTCTTTGTTGAAAAAGTCCATACTTTACCCGATAAAATAATGAGTGACATTGATGATGGCATCAGGTTGGTTCTAAAGTTATGAGAGTGCAACACAAAAAAGTGATAAAGAAGCCCGTATGTCTCGCAATGATTTCGCGATTGAAATT
>CAZEMY010000007.1:0-21916 GCA_964513405.1 uncultured Desulfobulbaceae bacterium | reverse complement strand
ATCATTTCTCCCCCCAGCTTGACAAACCTTTTCAGACGACCTGCAAACCGGAACAACCCATTCTCACAGGTGACCAGATCACCGGTATCATACCACTGTCTACCGTCATGGCTGACAAATGGTGAGGGAACATCGCCAATATAACCGGCAAAAACATTGGGGCCCCGCACCAGGAGACGACCGGGTTTGCCTGCCTCCACCTCTCCCCCATCCTCATGATGAACAACAGCCGCTTCCATGGACGGAAACAGGCGGCCAATGGTTCCCGGTGCCGGTTCCTGGGGAGTATTGACGGTGATAACCGGTGAGCATTCAGTTACCCCATATCCTTCACAAAGCACACCAGACGGAGCATGCTCGAAAAAACGGTCAAAGAGAGAGTCGGGACATTTTTCCGCTCCGGAAAAAACCAGACGAAGCGAAGCCAACTCTCCCTCTTCAGCCTGGTGAATAATATTCTGAAGAAATGTTGGCGTGGTTATAAACAGACTGGCCTTATAAGCGGCAACCATGCGGGCAAGCTGCCTGCCCTCAGTGGGATTTGGCCAATAGACCGTCCGCAACCCGGTACAAAGGGGCAGGATAACCGTACCGGCAAGACCAAGGGAATGGAAAACAGGGAGAATCCCCAGGAGCCGGTCGCTGCTGCGAAGTTCAAGGACAGAATTGAAATCACGGACATTGGCGAGGAAATTTTCATGACTGAGCGGCACCGATTTAGGATGGGTTTCAGAACCGGAAGTAAAGAGAATGGCAGCGGTCTCTGCTATTTTTGCCTGTCCAAGGGAATGGCAGTCAAAACGGCTGCCGACCAAGGCTCTCAGTTTGGTGAAGAAAGAAATTTCTCCGGCAATATCTTCAAGAAACACCCATTCCACCCCGACACCATCAGCATCAAATCCCTGGCTCTTCAAGCGGTCAAGGAGTTTTTTCGAGGTCAGCACATGACTCACCCGACAATTTTTCAGACAAAAAGAAACCTGTCCAACCCCGGTTGTCCAGTTGACCATCACCGGCTCACGCCCGGCGAACATAATTCCAAGATAGCTGAAAACAGCGGCAACCGTGGCTGGCATCATTATCCCCACCCTTTCTCCAGGTATTTTTTTCAGTCCCGGCAACAGGGCAAGAATCCCCATGACCAACTGTCGATAGGTTTTTTCGCCACTAATCTGATCGGTAACGATTACCTGTCCAGGATACTTACGAGCCTGAGCGAGAAAAATCTCCGCCACAGTTGTCCCCTCTGGAAAGTCCAGAACCTGCTCTCTCTCCGAAACAAACCATTTTTCTCCCGGAGGGTTGATGGCAAGCGAGGGTGCATCACCCACAAATCCTCCCGCCGCCAGGATACAGTCTGCCACGGTATTTAAGCCATCAAGATGTTCATCACTTACGCCAAACTCTTCGTTCAGGTACGCACCGAACTCGACAATAAGCAGACTGTCCATGGCAAGATCCCTGGCGAGATGGTCGGTTTCGCGTACGGCTCCCACCCCTGCCAGTTCCCTGATTTTTTCCAAGACAAGTATGCGGGTATGTTCTGCGACAAGAGAAGTGTCCATAACCTTGTTTACAGGCTCCGGCTCTTCTAATATCCGCGAATCACCCTGCCAGAAAAAAGAAGGAACGAACAGCCGGGGCTGTTCCACCCCGTTAAAAAATTGTTCAAGATAACGGTTCACAACCATTTTGTCTTTATGGCGGGGAAAATCATCGGCCTCTACGACATCAATCCTGACCGGACGGCGGGGCATAAACAAAATTCCATTGGCAAGGATCATAAGAACCCGCCTGCCAAAACTATCCATAAGAGCAGGGACACCATTTGCCCTGCTAAAATCAGAACCCCAGAGACCTGTGGAACGAATCATGACAATCCTGACATTATCCACAGAACTGATAATTTTTTTAACCGCTGAATTTGCCCTCAGATCTTCTTCCGGCCTTTGCATCAGGCGACCGCCCGGATAGAGGAGGATATTATCACCTTGTTTCAAGCCGGAAACCACCTCTTGAATTCCAAGGTTAACCATACTCAGCTTATCTTTCCCCCCCCTGGCAAGGTCAGGTATGATAATAGCTCCAACCATCTTGCCAATGTTGCGAAACAACGGTTTGTCCAATTGAGCTTCATCAGCAAGGGGTCGGGGCTGGAAACGATAATACAGCCTGCTCATGATTATCACCGGGTCAATAAGGGCCGGGTGATTAGCAAGAAAAATAATTGGTCTTTCATCCGGTTCTATTTTGCCAAGCCCTTTAATGGTGACGCGATAACGAAGCGAGAGGATGGCGATAAGAAGAAAATTAATCGTTTTTTTTATGAAGTTCATATCAAGGTTCTTTTTTTTATTTTTTTAAAAATTAATATGTTTTCCATCTGTGCCAATAGTGTCTATAATAAATGACAAAATACCATTTTCGCCTGCCATTGTCTAAAATATTACATTTTTTTTCAGTAATCATTTATAAAATATATCTCCATACCTTCGCCAATCTATTCAATATAAACAGAACGGAGCTACTTAGAGAACCGTAAAAAGCACTGTCTCCCAAGAGTAACAGGTTGTTTTTTTTCATTTTATTGTTGCTATTATTGGCAAGGGACATTATCCTATTGTGGATATATTAAAAGGGGAGGTAATCACCTTCCCTACTTACCAAATAATAAAACAGGAGATAAATCATGGTACGCAAAACAATGTTACTTCTTTGTATGGGAACCGCTCTCGTCATGCTTTCAGCTTGTGGTGGCAACGATGAGGCGAAAGAGGATGTGGATGCAGCACAGGACGCTACCCCTGAAATAACAGAAACCATAAAGGCGGAAACCGGGGAAACAGCTGAGGCAATCGAGGAAAAAGCAGACGCATACGAGACAGAGGCAGCTGGAGTACTTGACTATGCCGGTGAAAAAGCAGACGCAGCCATTGGTGATGCCGAAGACAAGGCTAAAGAAATTATGGACAATGCCGAAGAAGAAGCAGCTGAAACAAAGAAGGACTTGAAAAAACAGATCGAAGGTTGCTAATATTCTCCTGGCAGTACTATTAAGACTTAAGTTGTTAAAGAAGACCGTCTCTTTTAAATAAGGGGCGGTCTTCTTTAATTTTATGCTTGGAAAAGCCAGCTAAGGAATGTACATTAAATAGCTTAGACATATAACTTGCCTTTTATCCCGTCTCCCGTGTGCTGAAAATAGCTCGCCCCCCCCATAAGCTATAGACAAAAATATCGCTCCCGCCGCACCACATACCACCAAAACTCCTTATACACAACACGAGAGCTAACAAACCACAAAAATGGCATGCAATCTGATACAGGTTTGAGCATGTTTTACCGAGCTTGCAGGCAAAAACTAATTCCCACTCTCTATCTTTGCGGATATGATAATCCAGAAATTCGATCCGGCCGGAAACAGGAAGGAACAATATAGGCATAGACATAATTCAGAAGAACTTCCCGGATCTGACACGAAAACAGACAAAAAAGATCATGAGCAAAACAAAACAGACACTTGGGAGCATAATACCACTCTGGTTACTAAACCTGCTCGTCTTCGGTATATTGATCGCCATGGTTATAGTCATACTCTTTTTTCAGACCAGGGATATAAACAGAAATTTACAGCAAAATGGACTTGAACGGGCAAAGATGGTGGCAACAATCCTGGAAAACTACCTTGCAGACTCCGAACTCGCCATAACCACCATTGACCGAACGGTCAACCGTTTTTTAACCGATAAGGCTGAGTTTATAACCTATATGTACTCCATTGCCCCTCTCCACCCCGAAGAACTGGAGGTCTTATCCATGGAGGCCGGGTTAGTTGGCATTACCCTTGTCAGAGCAGATAAAACCCATATTTCCGGCCCGGAGCAATGGTTCCCGGCAGGTTTTTCGTTTATCTGCCCCGAAGAACAGAGCGGCAACCATTTAAAATATATAGATAACCTTATCATCTTGTCCCAAATCTCAGTTAACCCCATGGAGCCAGATGCCCTGCAATGCATTTATCTCGCCATGGACGGAAGCAGCATTGCAGAACTGCGGGAGAAATCATCATTGCAGTCATTGCTGACCACCATTTCCGCCATGCCGGGGATAAAATCCGTGACAATTCAAAATCAACTTCCTGGAGCCGAGTCCCCAAACGGTCATCTTTTCATGGATCAGTATCAACCCGTTGCCCGCACCATCATCCCGTCCGCTTCCGGAACCCTGATTGTTGATCTCGATGCCAGTCAGTTTGTTGACCAGCGAAACCGTCTTCATCAACAATTTTTTTTCCTGAGCATTCTCCTCCTGAGCCTGGGTTTTTTATTCTCGTGGCTTCTTTACAGGTTTCAAGAGCGGGATATGGATAAAACCAGAAAATTTGAGCAGGACATGGCCCGCCAACACGAGGCCGCTGCCCTAGGACGAACCACAGCCACCATTACCCATGAACTTAAAAACCCCCTCAACGCCATAAACATGGGATTGCAACGACTGCAGATTGAGTCAACCAACTTGGACAGAGAACAGGAACAGCTCATAGATGCCATGACAGGTGCAGTTGCACGAACCTCTGCTATTATCGGGGAACTGCAAAAATTCACCCGCCCGCTTATACCAAAATTAGAGACTTTTTCCCTGAGTGATGAGATAAAACAGATACTTATCCTTTACAAACAACAAATAGACTCCCATAATATTGATGTCAGTTTTGTTCGTGATAATCAGGTGCTGATCAACGCCGACCAGATTCTGATAAATGAGATGCTGGAAAACCTGATAAAAAACAGTGTTGAAGCTCAGCCTGATGGTGGTTTCCTTGACATTTGCCTGGAAAGAAAAAAAAACTCGGTAATATTAACCATAAAAAATGGCGGTTTCACCCTGCCTCAGGGGGAAATAAAGCGGGTAGGAGAACCTTATTTCACAAGTAAAGCCAGGGGAACCGGTCTGGGACTTGCTCTATGCCGCCGCATTGCCGAGGCCCATAGCGGTTCTCTGACAATTATACCTGATTATAAACGGCATGAATTGAGTATTTTTGTGTCTGTATCCATTACGGAAAGTAAATAGATCTTTTCAAAAAAAGAAAAAATGAAAATTCTTATAGTTGATGACGAACAGATACAGCGGGACATGCTCCAGGGTTTCTTAAGCAAACAGGCTCACAGGGTACACACATCCTCCGGTGGCAGAGAAGCACTTGCACTCTTTATGGAGCATCCTTTTGATCTGGTTCTTCTTGACCACCGCATGGAAGAGATGAATGGTGACGAAGTTCTGGAGAAACTAAAGAAGATGGAGCCGGCAATCCGGGTCATCATGATAACCGCTTTCAGTGCAGTTGATACCGCAGTAAACGCCATGCGCCTCGGTGCCGATGATTTCTTAGAGAAACCAATTGATCTAATGGAGCTGCTGGCAAAAATAAATCTTATTAATGAAGAGCTGTTAATAAACAGCGATGTCAACAGCGTGGAGGAGTCCATTATCAACGAAGCGTTGCCTGTGGAGATTATCGGACAGAGCAAACCTGCTCTTGAAACAATATCAATTATTGCAAGGGCTGCCCCATCCCCCTGGACAGTCCTTATAAAAGGTGAATCAGGAACCGGCAAAGAGTTATTTGCCAACCTCCTCCACCAGCTGAGTCCCAGAAAGAAAAATCCTTTTACCCAGCTTAACTGTGCGGCTGTCCCTGAGAGTTTGTTTGAGTCAGAACTGTTTGGCCATGAAAAAGGAGCGTTTACCGGAGCCAATAACCGGCGACGGGGTGCGTTTGAACAGGCAAACGGCGGCACCCTGTTTCTTGATGAAATCGGTGAAATGCCCATGACCATGCAGCCAAAACTTCTCAGAGCTCTTCAGGAGCAGACAATCAGCCGGGTTGGCAGTGAGCAACCGGTAAAGGTGGACATCCGGGTTGTAGCTGCCAGCAACCGTGACTTAAAAAAAATGGTTGGAGAGGGAACTTTCAGAGAAGATCTTTATTTCCGCCTCAATGTTATTGAAGTGGAAATTCCCCCTTTAAGAGAAAGAAAAGAGGATATTGAACCGTTGATTAATTATTTTCTCAATAAATTTGAAACAGAAAAAACATTTTCCCGAGAGGCCGCCCATCAGTTGAACAAATATCATTTCCCCGGCAATGTCAGAGAACTTGAACATATTATCCAGCGAACCATCACCCTGACCCGAAGTTCTCTAATCAACTTCTCCGATCTTCCCCCTGAAATCCGCAGCTTATCAAAAAAAGAAGCGGGAAGAAATGATCTTAAACAACGGTTGGCACAAGTGGAAGAGGAGATGCTAAGAGATGCTCTTAAAAAGCATAACTGGGTACAGACCAGAGCCGCAGAATCCCTCGGGATAAGTGAGCGGGTACTTCGTTACAAGATGGAAAAAGCCGGGATAGAAAAAAACTGACTTTTTTTGCCAGACCAGCAATATTCAATTGTCTTTGCAACTCTACAACAATAACCTTATTCCAAATTAGTTTAACTATCTCGGAGCTTGTTCCATTATTATCCAGTTGTAAACTCGGCATTCATCCCTGCACTCAGCGAATCCGCCAATCACCGAATACCGGATCAACAGTCCGTAGGTCGAGTTAGCGTAAATAAGAATGAAAATAAAAAACACTATAAACTAAAAATAACCTAAAAGTATCAATGCAGCAAGGTATGAGCGTAATCCGACAACACGGTGAGAGTCGGATTACGCTCATACCTTGCCATTATATATTTTTTGGCTTGATTGTAGTCTTTTATGTTTGTCAGTTCTGTTCGTTGTGCCCGCTAATCCGACCTACGCATATAGACATGCCCTCTTGTGTCGAATATCCAGACTTTCTATTTTATTTGCCAACAAGACAATCTGCAAGCAGCAGGGCAAGGTGACGGACAGTGACAGGAAGATTATGTTTTACAGCTCCTAACTGCCACTGGATCAGACAACCGGAACATGTGGTTGTCACGGTATGAGGGTTGGCGGACATTGCCAGGCTTTGACAGCGGTTGAAAATTTTTCCGGAAATTTCAGGACTACCCAGATGAAAAAGTCCACCCTGCCCGCAACAATGGGGTTCTCCTTCCTCTTCCACCCGCTCCAACCCTAGCACCCGATCAAGGAGATTCCGGGGTGCTTCCCGCCCTTCTGTCTTGAAACGAAGATGACAGGGATCGTGATAAAAAACTATCAGGGGCTGAGTGCTCTTGAAGGTAAGTTCCTTTTTTGTTTTTTTAAGAAAAAATCCTGAAAACTCCTCCACCCGTTCACTGAACTGTACCGCCTTCTCATACTTCTCAGGATCATCTTTAAAAAGTTCCGGATAAGAGAGAAGATGACTTGAACAGGAACCACATGAGGTGAGAATATCCCGCTCTGAAGCGGAAAAAGCGGTAATATTATTCCAGGCAAGCTCACGGGCCTGGTCGATTCGACCCGCAGCAAGAGCTGCCAGCCCGCAACACCCCTGAGATGAGGGAATATGGAGTGAGTGTCCGTCCTGCTTGCTCAGCCGCTCTACAGCTCCAGCCACAGATGGTTGAAGAAAACGGGCAAGACAGCCGGGGAAGTAATCAAGCGTGGGAGATATGGAGACCTTATCAGTGTCTTTGTCTTTCTGCCCGGTTTCAGTTATATGCAACGGGGGAGCATCTTCAAGAAGGGCAAGTTTTAACCGCAGTCCTGAATTTTCAGGCAACTCATAAAGGTTCTTAAAACTGATTCCGACCCGGACAAGTGTCCGCATAATTGCCGAGGAAGCAAGCAGTTGTCGGGCCGCATTTTTTTTAAGACTGTGTTTCCCGTACAGCCCCGGAAAACGGCTGCGGGTATCAATCACCATCGCCCTGATGGGCAGATTGCGGGAACAGACCTGCTCGCATGCCCCACATAGCAGGCAGCTTGAAAATATTTGCTTAAAGTTACGGGAAGGTTTCTCAGAAAACTGACCTGACCCAAGCAAAAACATCCGACCACGAGCGGTCAACCCTTCCAGTGGTTCCTCTACAAAGACCGGGCAGACCACGGTACATGCCCCGCATCTTGCACAGCCCAGCCCTGCCTGCTCCTGGTCAACCCTTCCCTTGCCCTCTCCCATATGCAACCGCCGAAGAGCTGGTACTACTCCGGCTGCCAGAGCAGATAAGCCTTGATAAAGGAGTCAAGCCGACCGCCGAGAACCGCATCCACATTACCTTCTTCAACATTGGTGCGGTGGTCTTTGATCAACCGGTAAGGTTGGAGAACATAAGAACGAATCTGGCTGCCCCAGGAAATTTCTTTTTTGTCTCCATGGAGATTTTCCTGTTCTTTAGCCTGTTCCTCCTTTTCCCGCTTATACAGCGATGCGGTGAGCATTTTCATCGCCATATCCTTGTTACGGTGCTGTGATCTTTCGTTCTGGCACTGAACCACAATTCCGCTGGGAAGATGGGTAATCCGGATGGCAGAATCCGTTTTGTTGACATGCTGACCACCTGCTCCAGATGCCCTGTAAGTATCTATCCTTAAATCTTTTTCATTGATGTCAATCTCAATGGTGTCATCAAGTTCCGGCAAAACCATTACTGAGGCAAACGAGGTGTGCCGCCGCCCGGATGCGTCAAAAGGGGAAATACGAACCAGCCTGTGGATACCCAACTCTGAACGGAGATACCCATAGGCATGCTTACCTTTGACAAGAATAGTTACACTCTTCACCCCGGCTTCATCACCGGAAAGATAGTCAAGGATATCGCTCTTAAACCCCTTCTCCTCTGTCCAACGCAGATACATACGCATCAGCATCTGCACCCAGTCCTGGGCTTCGGTACCGCCTGCCCCGGCATGGATGGTCAAGATGCCATTACAACTGTCATGCTCACCGGAGAACATACACTCAAGCTCAACCAGATCAATCCGGGCGGACAACTCGTCAAGACTAGCAACCACTTCGCTGTAGGTTTCCTGATCCTGCTCTTCAAGAGCCATATCAAGAAGCATCTGTGCGTCTTCAAGGGACTCGAAATTATTCTCCCAGATAGCAACAATATCCTGAAGCTGGCCAAGTTCCTTCTGTACTTTCCGAGCCTTGTACTGGTCGTCCCAGAACCCCGGCTCCAGGGTCTCTGATTCGAGTTTGTCAATCATTTCCTGCTTGCCATCCAAGTCAAAGATGCTCCTTCAAGGCAAGCATTTTGCCCTTTAATGAATTGAGCTTTTGTTTTGACTCTGATGACTCGCTGATTTCCACCATTGTACAACTCCTGTAATTTTTTGAACATCATGCCCTGTGGGAACCATAAGACAGAGGATAAAGTGGGTGTTGAATGATGATTGGCTTGATTTTGGTTTTTCCCCTCGCCACACCGTGCTGCTGCTTCTTCCTCGTCTCTGTCCTCTGTCTTCTCACGCAGGACACATCAACTCTCTGGGTCTGACAATCGTCACCAGTTTCGCAGATTTTTCTGTTATCTCTCTCCATGGGCAGGAAATTCTAAATCTTGCCAGAGCCGCTGTCGGCATAAGCTTACCGTTGGCCGGTAAATCGACATTTCCCCCCGCCAGATTGATAACCAGATCTTCCAGAACAAAATTATGACCAATTAACAAGACCCGCATGGCACCATTGTCAGTACCTCTGATTACCCTGAATGCATCCTCTAGGTCTGCCGTATAGAGAGCCGGTTCGACCTTTATCTTTTTATCCGGAAATCGGATTGCCTGACAAAGCAGAGATGCCGTTTCCATGGTTCGCATTGCAGGAGAACTGATCACAACCTCAGGCACCAAGTCATTTTCCGCAAGCCATAAACCAATCTGCCCGGAATTTTTACGACCCCTTTTTTTCAAAGGGCGATCAATATCTTTAACAGGACGACTCCAATCTGATTTTCCATGTCGTAAAATCAACAGTTCTCTTTTCATAACAATTCTCCTATGAGCTTGTCCGAGAATGCATTTTTCCCCATCTCTGCGTTATTTCCAAAAAAATATGCTCGCAGGTAAGCGCAGACTCCGATATCACCTATATGGCTGTGCTATTTTTTTAAAAATGCCTATTCTCGGACAAGCTCATAGCATCTCATATTCGCAGCTGTTAGCGAATATGAGATGCTACCCTTTTAAATGCTTAAACGCTAATTTTATGACATAAACGAAAAACAATCAGCTCAAAGCTATTTTCCAAGTGACTTTTACGCATTTTTTATTTATTGTTAGGAGCTATTATAAAATAATAGCTCAACTCCCCACCATACCATGATAAAGAAAAAAAGGCGTAAAAAAAACAAGCCTGCCGAGAAACTTACCCCCAAACAAATCGCCCAGGCGGCACACAACCATCTTGGGCGGGAACAATTTTCCGAGGCTATAAAAAAATATCGTTCTCTCCATAATGGAGCAGATGATGACAGGTGGGAAACACCACTAAAAGAAGCATTCACAGGGCGAATCAGGCAGCTCGCCGGTAAAGGGATGCTCAAGGAATCATTAACAATTTATGATAACATGGCAAACCTGTTGCCGGTGCAGCTGCCCATTATCCATATCCCCCTTTTAATCCAGACAGACCGTGGAAAAGAGGCAGGGGAAGCGTATCACCTGGCCATTGACAGCCTTGAGCGGCATGGGTTATCCGTCCTCAACGAAATCATTACCGCCCTACTCATGGGAGGCTACACGGATTTTCTGGATTTTTTACCGGAATCATCCCTGCTCCACAGCCATTATCCCCATGCCAGCCAGGCATTGCAGGCATACTGCTCCGCAGGACAGGCTCAAGAAACCCTGGAGCATCTCGCCCGCATCCCCTTTCGTTCCCCATACAAAAATTTCAAATTTGCTCTTAAGGGAATGGCTCTCTTTGCTGATGACAGGGAGGCGGCACAGAGTAATTTCGCCAAAATCCCCAAAGACTCTCCTTTTTATAATTTCATCACCCCATTCCGCTGTATTGACAAACAACATGATGACAAACAACATGACAGCCGGAAAATAAAACTTACTAAAACTGAAAAACAGGTCTGCCAGCACATAGCCGGATTACCAACACCTGTTGCCCGTCTTATTGAGAAATTACAAAAAAAAGACCTGACAGCCTCCGACATGTTTTCCCTTTTTGCAGGCTCCACAAAAATCCTGCCGGTCAGGCAATGCGATTTTCTCTGCCGCAGGCTGCTAATCCACGCTCCTGAAAAAATACCCCTGTATGTTAACAGATTTAAAGAGATAAACGATCCATTTGAGCAAATTCGTATAGATGCCCTTATATCGGAAATAGCCCATGATTTTTTTGAAGCACTAAAGGATTGGGATCATGCTTTAAAGATACTCCATAGAGATATCGACAACCATATCAACAAAGAAAAATCCGTTGCTATCCTCTATCACCTCATCGGTATTGTTGAAGACAAGCTTGGCTCTGATTATAAGCAAATAGGCATAGAACTACTTCAATCTCTGATAAAATTGGCACCTGATGACAAAAACGCCATGGTCATGATGGCAAATATGATGAAGGGGCAAACCGCCCGCCGCTACCAGCTCGTCAACGAAATGGCAGCAAAATTCCCCGATGACCGGGAAGTACTCCAACTTGCCGTTGAAGTTACCGTGGAACGAAAAGCGTTTAAAAAAGCTGCCAGACTGGCAGCCTCTCTCCTGGATGCCGACCCGCTCAACAAAAAAGTCCGCCTGATGCTGATTGAGTCACACCTTGCCCATGCCCGGAAACTATATGTCCAGGGCAAGGAGCAACTGACCCGAAAGGAATGCGAGCAGGCCGGTAAATATCTCCGTCCCGGTCTTGGCACGGGTGGGATCGAATGCCGTATGGGTCTGCTTCTCATCCTCAGCAATGATGATAAAACCGGTCTGAAAATGATTGCTGAGAGCTATGATAAAGCCGGTCATCCTGTTGTTGCCGGACTAAGAATCATACTCGAAGCCACATCGCTTGCCTGTGACCAAAAACACCTCGTTGTTTTCAAAGCAGACCTGAAAAAAGCATGCAAAACCCCGGCGGATAAAACTTCCCTGCTCAAGGTAAGTTCCATACTTTACGCAACCGGATTAGAGGACACAGCAACCATTAAATCGTTTATAAGTCCTTTAAACTCCTGGTTTAAAAAAGCCCTCCAATTAGAGTTCAACAGAAAAGAGCTTAATAATATCTGTAAAGGGCTCAGCATGGTCAAGATGTTCCCCACCCTGAAGTTTTATGCCAGCAATGGTCTTAAAAAATCTAAAGATGACCCTTTATTCATATATTACAATGTCCTCGCTGCCATCAAGGGCATAAATGGAAAACTGTCACGGAGGCAATTCGACATCCTGGATCAGGCATGGGGCAATGCCATGGCCATCAATGACCATACTGCCGCTGAACTTATAGATGAGCTGCTCTCCAAATATTCTAGGCAGTTTGACGAATACGGTTTTGATAAGTCCACGATGGATGAAATTGAAAAGATAAAAACAACAAACCCTGAGCTTGTGGAGGAAATGGAAAAAATGTTCGAGCAGGATATTGACCCGACGGGGAAAGGTGGAGACAAAGGGGAAAAAGAGAAACCCAAACAGTTCAGTATATTAGACTTGCTAAATCCATTCTCATGAAAACTCCGTTTGAAATACTCTCAGTTGCCGATGACAGCAATGACCAGACCATAAAGCAGGGATATTTGCAGCAGATAAAAAAATTTCCTCCGGAGAGGTTCCCTGAAAAATTTCAGCGCACCCGAGAAGCGTATGAAAAGATTCGCACTAAAAAAGATCGCCTCAATTACCTGCTCTTTGACATCTCCATTCCGAAAAGAGACGATATGGTTGCAGACATAATGGAAAAATTTCCCCGCCGGCAGCCGACTCTTAATCATATTGAAAAACTTCTTGTCGAGTCCATCTGGAAACGACGGAGCAATGGTTCCGGGCAGCAAACAACATGATAGACAAGCAACAGATAATCAACCAGTTTCAGCAATATATGGAGCAACCCTCCCGCCCTCCCCTATCCACGGACGGCAGGATTGATCTCTTTTCATTTTACAGTGAACTTATAGCTCTAAAAAATGAAATAAAAATAGAGTCCCGCCTTGTCAGGCAGGGAGTTGATACTTTTCAGGATACAGCAGCCCTTGTCAGACAGAACAACCAGAAAATTGATTTCCTCATTGAAAAAGAAACTGCCCGCAAACAGGACAGCCATGGCGATAAACCGCAACCGCTTCTTCAGGGAATTATCGCAATCTATGATAGAGTTCAGGCATCCCTGGGCAGTATCAAAAGAAGTGGTGAAAAAGAAAAAACATCCCTGCTTAAACTCATATTCACAGGCAGAAACAATAACAACAATAATAACGACCAAACCATCGCTGCCATCTACGAAGGACAAAAAATGCTGCTGATTAGAATCCTTGAGCTGCTTAAAGGATGTGAAGTCCACCGTATCGACACCATCGGGCGGAGGTTTAACCCTGAAAGCATGCGGGCTGTGGCGACTGATAGTATCAGCGGACTCGAAGACGGTATGGTCACGGCGGAAATTCGCAGCGGGTTTATTCATGAAAATACCGTTTTCCGGTTAGCCGATGTCAGAGTAAACCGCATCCGCTAAGATACTTGTAATGTAACTACTCACGGGGTAAGCGACTTACTTTCGCAAACCACTGATTTTGTAACTGCTTACAGGGTGCTGTAGCTTTTCGCAGGCAGGCAGGCTGGCGCAGCGTATAAGTCATACGCAAGTCAGCGTGACCGCGGAAAGATGCGGTGCCCTGTGAGCAGTTACCTTGTAATACTTGTTTTCCATAGCCAACCAACTTACACTTATACACCACGGGCATAAAGACATGAATGAAAAAATAATAGGAATTGATCTCGGCACCACAAATTCAGAAGCAGCCATTATAAAAGATGGCCAGCCTTACCTGTTTAAACATGATAATCATCCGATTATGCCATCCTATGTGGGCATGGATATGGACGATAAGCTGATTGTCGGCACACCGGCCCGCAACCAGTATCCGGTTTTCCCTGAGCGAACCGTCAAATCGATCAAGAGGATAATGGGAAGCGACGAAACAATCACCATGGCAGACAGGGAGTATGCTCCCCAGGAAATTTCGGCGATCATTCTCAAGACCCTTAAACATACGGCTGAAAAAGAGACCGGCACCACATTCGCCAAAGCGGTGATAACCGTGCCTGCCTATTTCTCAGATGCCCAGCGGCAAGCCACCCGTGAAGCCGGTGAAATTGCCGGATTTACCAGTATAAAGATGATCAATGAACCAACCGCAGCCGCTATGGCATACGGAGGCGGAAAAGAGCAGGAAACAAAAACCATACTCATCTATGACCTTGGCGGCGGCACCTTTGATGTATCCGTGGTCAGAATCGAGGACGGAGTTATAGAGGTTATTGCCAGCCACGGTAACAACCTGCTTGGCGGTGATGATTTTGACCAAAAGATCATCGACCATATCCATAATTTTATTAATAATGAACATCCTGGAATCAACCTGCCACTGGCAGCAGAAGCCAGAATTGTAAGAGTAGCGGAACAGGCTAAAATTTCCCTGTCCGACAACCCCTTTGTCGGGATAAAAGAAGAATACCTGTTTGAAAACAAAGGGGTTCCTGTTCACCTTGATATGGAGTTAAGTCGTCATGACTATGAAAAAATGATCACCCCGTTTCTTGATGAAACCCTTGAAGCCATTCACACCGCCCTTGAAGGGGCAGGCATGAGTGCAAGAGATATTGATCAGATTCTTCTTGTGGGCGGCTCCACCCGCACCCCCCTTGTCCATACCTATATAGAGCAGGAATTTGGCATACCCCCACATGGTGAAGTAAACCCGGAGTTGTGCGTCGCCTGCGGAGCAGCCATCCAGGGAGCAATGATCAGCGGCGAGGATGTCAATGCGGTTCTGGTTGATATAACTCCCTATTCTTTCAGCACATCCATTCTTACCGATGAAAATTACATCCCGGAACTGATATGCGTACCCCTGATCAAGAAAAACACCCCCATTCCGGTCAAAAAAAGCGAGGTCTTTTTCACAACATTTGACAACCAGGAGGCGGTGAAAATCACCGCATATCAAGGGGAAGAACGGGACCCTGAAGAAAATATCCTGATTGGAGAGTTCACAATTGAAGGGTTATCAAAAGTTCCGGCAGGAAATGAAATAATTTCCACCTTTGCATTAGATACAGATGGGATTCTCCATGTATCGGCCATGGAGAAATGCACAGGTTTATCAAAATCAATAACCATTGACAATGCCGCCAGCCGTTTTGGGACGGAGGAAGTAAGCGAAGCAAAAGACAGGATGATCAATCTCTTTGGCGATGACAACCCCATAGACAAGAAAAAATCAGATAATATTGACACAACTGCAACAGACGAATCGGCAGACGAACAGAACAGTGCCAGCAGAAACCCGGCGGTGCAAAGATTACTTGCCAGGGCATCAGCGTTACTGGAAACAGCTTCACCTGAAGACAGGGAAGATCTTGTTGATTTGATGGAACGGGTAAAAGATGGCGAAGCAACGGGCAACAAAGAACAGCTTGCCGATGCAATCAGTGAGCTTGAAGAAATTATTTTTTACATGGAATCGTAAAATGGAAAGATGCCCTGTCTGCCGGGCCAAGCCAAAAGGAAAAACCACCTGCAGCCGTTGCCGGGCAGAACTATCCCCGCTTTATGCCATAGAAAAACAGGCTGACCACATGCTGGCACGCTCCGTTGCCTGCCTTGGAAATGGTGACATATTTCAGGCCCGACGCTTTTGCGTTCATGCCCAAAATCTCAAGCAGACTCCATTTGGCACGGCCCTTAAAGGTTTTATTGATAGTTACAGGAATCTGTAAGCCATTTATCCGGGCACGGGACTTATGCAGGGATAAACCAAGCTTGGGTACAGGATTAAAACAAACTCTGCTGACGCTGTTCAGAATCTTTTCCCCCATCCTTGATCTTGACCCCACCTCCCTTCATATCAGAATTACAGGATGAGTTAAAAGTATCATCCTTTTCACCCACTTCCGCCGATGGCTTAAGGTAAAGAAACCGCTCAAGGGGGCGTTGAAAATCAGACCAGCCCGGTTCATCCTGCTTTTCCCTCAACTTTTCAATATAGTTCACCTTGGCATCCATATCATCAAGGTAATGGAGCAAAATAGCCTCCGGGGTCATGGGCAGAACCGGAGCCCCGAAATCATGGCGACCATGATGACTAAGGACAAGATGAATAAGCTCATCAACCCGTCTGGTCGGCAGAATTTCCGCCTTTATCCCGCGGGCAGCATCCCTAATCATTTCCGCACCAAGAACAAGATGCCCCAGCAGCCTGCCATTATCAGTATACTCAAAAGGTACACTACTATAACTGAACTCCCTTATCTTGGCAATATCATGGACAAGGGCCCCGGCAAGGAGAATATCCCTGTCAAGGCTTGGGTAGTGTTGTCCAGTTTTCACTGCCATCCCCGCAACCGAAAGGGAATGCTCAATCAAGCCGCCAAGATAGGCATGGTGCATTCTTTTTGCCGCCGGAGCAAGAGAGAACTCTGCCAGAGTCTGTCCTGAAAAAAGCCCCCCCAACAACTCCCGCAAACCAGGGTCGCAAAGAGCAGCAATCAAATCTGCCAGCTCATCAATCATTTCCTGAACGGGACGGGAAGATGCCGGCATATAATCGCTAAGCTCAACCTGAGCAGCAGGTGCCAACTCCATACCGGAAACTACAAGCTGGTTCTGGCTTTGGTATGATTTAACCTGTCCATGAAGTATAATTACATCGCCAACCCCGGCCAGTTTGTCAAGTCTGAGCGCATTATCCCATGCCCGTGCCTCTATCTCACCGCTTCTGTCCATGAGCGTAAGCGACAGGTATGGTTTACCGGCTTTGGTTTGGGCAAGACTCTTTCGAGCAGTTAGAAACAGGTCTCTAATCCGTTGTCCATCCTGCAATTCACTAACAAAAATGGTTTTATTAACCGTCATAATAATCCATACTTACACATTAAAACGAAAAAGGATACAGTCCCCGTCCTTAACAACATATTCCTTACCCTCAGAGGACATCACCCCCTTGTCACGGGCTGCCGCCTCCGAGCCACAACTGATATAATCGTCATAGCCGATTACCTCTGCCCGGATAAATCCCCGTTCAAAATCAGTGTGTATTTTTCCGGCAGCCCCGGGAGCGGTGGTTCCCTTCTTTATTGTCCAGGCTTTAGTTTCTTTCTCGCCCACTGTAAAATAGGTAATCAGACCAAGGAGTTCGTAACCGGCATGAATCAACCGGACAAGCCCCGGTTCTTCCATACCCATGTCGGCAAGAAATTCAGCCTGCTCATCCGTATCAAGAAGACTCAACTCCTGCTCAATCCCACCGGCAATGATGACAAGAGATGCAGATTCTGCTTCTGCCTGCCTGTGCAGAGCATCAACAAACTCATTGCCGTCTGGGAGGTCATCCTCACTGACATTTGCCACATAGAGAACCGGTTTGGCGGTCAACAGACATAGATCACGGAGAAGCAATTCCTGTGCCTCATTTTCAGGCTCTGCTTTTCTGGCCGGCAACCCTTTATCAAGGACAGCTTGAATTGTCTCAAGATAACCGGCATCAGCCATCATTTTCTTATCTCCTGACTTGGCCTGTTTTCTGGTTTTGACAAGCCTCTTATCCACAGTTTCCATATCAGCCATAATAAGTTCCATGGAGATTACTTCCAGATCCCGAACCGGATCAATGGAACCATCCACATGAACGATATTATCATCTTCAAAGCAGCGAACCACATGAAGAATGGCATCCACCTGGCGAATATGACCAAGAAATTGATTACCGAGACCTTCCCCCTGGCTGGCACCCTTGACCAGCCCGGCAATATCGACAAACTCCATCTGGGTCGCAACTTTGTTCCGGGTCTTCACCAGCCAAGCGAGCTTATCTAACCGTTCATCGGGCATGGCAACCACCCCGACATTGGGCTCAATGGTACAAAAAGGATAGTTCTCCGCATCAATAGCGGCAGCCGTCAAGGCGTTGAATATGGTTGATTTGCCTACATTTGGCAGGCCGACAATTCCGCAGCGAAATCCCATTTAACTATTTTCTCCCTAACAAAAAAAAAGTAAAAATAAAAATAAAAAATATCCCAAACATTAAAAGCTCAACTGAAAGTAACAAATCAGCAAAAGAGTCTCATATATTTATTTGCCCTCTGTGATACACGCCACTCATAAATTTTGCAAGCAGATATAAAAATGATATCCGGTTTCCAAAGAATGGTTATTCTGCTATAGTCAGCGCAAGTTGGCAAAACATATAACAGGATCCATCCTTTTAAGGAATTCACCGTGTCAAAACAACTCTTCCACAAAATTATCCCTGTATACAGAAAGCTGTTATTTCTTATAATTATCAGCACAATGAGCCCGGCAACCCTGCTGGCAACTCCCACTACTGACCTGATCGAAAAGTCCACCCCTGAATCTGATATCACGGCACATGTAAGCCCTGATGCCCGCCTGAGAATCTACTCATCTGTTGCACTTTTCCCTGTGATTAACAGTGACGGCAATATTAATGAAAAGTTAACCGCCGCCTTTTATCAGGCAATGATGGAAATGGATAAATATCAAATAATACCCATCCAAACCAGCAAAAACTGGTTTACAAAACACCACATGGCCGATGGCAGGTTTTCTGACCCGTCCCAAATTGCCCGCCAGGCGGCCCGGGAACTGGGTGTCGATGGAATCATAACCGCCTCTCTGTCAAGTCACCTGAAAAATGAAATTACAGCAGACACTTTTCTGGTCACCCCTACCCTCACCGCCTCATTCTCCATGCTTGACACCTCCACCCAAAAACAGATATGGTCGGTTGCCATTTCCGTGAGCGATCATAAACAGCAGACAGCAATACCGCCGCAGCAACAGATAACCAATGCCATTACAGATGCCGTAACTTCCCTTCAGGAAAAAATGGTAGCCAAAGGTGACATTTTCTCCACTCTCCTGCCAAAACCGGAAATTCTCTCCACTCAGGGCGGAATCCGTTCGATACGAATTGTTCTTCAGCCTGAGCCTCCCCATATCTTTTCCAGATATCAACTTCTCCGGGCAGAACAGGCCCAGGGTATCTTTTCTCCTGCCGGACCGCCGGTTGACAACAAGGCACCGGTGATCCTGACAGACAAGGAATTAAAGGATGCAACACCCTATTTCTACACAGTGATAGGCCTGACAGAAAAAGGGTTTGCAAATGTTCCAGAAGCTCCGGTTAAAATAATAACCACCGGCCAGCCAGCTCCCATATCCATCCTCCACGCTTCCTGTGGTGGTATACGACAGGTAAAATTATTCTGGGAACCTTCACCGGAACCAACGGTTATCGGTTACACCATTTTTCGCAGTAATAATGAAGATGGTATATTCACCAAAGTTGCCGAAATAAACAGCAGGGAAAAACAAATCTGGGTTGACAGGGGACAATCTGAGCGATACCACCGCTATGGCATCCTCAAGGACAACGCAACCTATTTCTACACTATAAGGACTCGCAATGTGGTCGGGGTTCAATCTGTTGACTCTCCTGTTGCCTCAGCAACGACAACAGGAGCCCCGCAACCGCCGACAAACCTGCAGGCCATCAGCAATCAACCCGGAAAAATCCCCCTGACATGGACAGCCGCAGCAAACCCTGAGATAACCGAATATGTCATATACAGGGCAAAGAGACCGGACGGACCATTCCACCAGATTGATTATATAAGCGGCAGGGAGAGCCAACAATTCACAGACAAAGGCAGTTGGGAATACCCCTTAAGCAATGCTACCACCTATTGGTACCGGCTTCGTTCGCTTAATGTGGTTGAAGTAAAATCAAATGATTCCCTTACAGCATCAGCCACAACCAAGGCAGCGCCTGCTCAGGTAACTGCTCTTAAAGCAACAAACGGGTTATTTAGACATATCAGTTTAAGCTGGCTGGCCAATACGGAACCAGACATAAAACATTATGAAATATATCGGGGCAGTACAAAGGACAACATTTCTTCAAGCATCGGCAGAGTTCAAGCTTATGAAACAACATCCTTTACAGATACAACACTGAATGATGGTCGCAGCTACTGGTATCAGGTCAGGGCGGTTGACAGGGACAATCTCGATGGAGAACTCTCAATAATAGTTACCGGCACAACCAAGCATCCTCCAGTTCGCCCCTCAAATTTGCAGGCAGAGTTTAACGATACCAGTGTCCTGCTCAGCTGGCAGCAGAACCCGGAAAAAGATATCAATTTTTACGAAATCAGCAAGGGAGGGTTCTTCAGTAGAGTGACAGGGACATCAGTTGAACCTTTCTTTCTTTACAGACATGAAGAAGAGCCGCAAACAGAGATATCGTTCATGGTCAGGGCTGTGGATAGCGATGGTCTTAAGAGTGAATATTCTGAACAAGTTACCATCGTCATCCCGTATAAACAATAGCTGGGGATATAATATAAGGTCGTATAAAAAACAGTGTCATATTATCTGATCTGGTACACAGGACATGTCCAGACTATAAAAGTCCCCGCAAAACAGCAAGGTTTTCCTGGTCTTCATGAAGATCTTTTCCTTTGGGAGTTTCAAGTGCCATGCAATGATCAGAAAAACGGGGGTCATTGAGTAAGCAGGCAAACCCCTCCAATCCTATATGCCCTTTTCCTATATGTTCATGCCTGTCCACCCGGGAACCCAGCTCTTTTTTTGAATCGTTAAGATGAAAAAAATTGATCTTATCAATGCCAATCAGCCGTTCAAATTCCGCAAAAGTTTCGTCGTACCCTTCCCTTGTCCGGATATCATAGCCGGCGGCTAGGATATGGCAGGTATCCACACAGACTCCGATCCGCTCAGGATATTTTGAATTTTCAATAATCCAAGCCAACTCTTCAAACCTGTAACCAAGAGCAGTGCCTTGTCCCGCCGTCGTTTCCAACAAAATTTTTACTCCGCCACATCCATCTCCTGCCTGCTCAATAACCATATCCAGATGTTCTGTAACCTTTTGCAGCCCTCTTTCCACACCGGCACCGCCATGACTGCCGGGATGAATCACCACCCCGGAAATGGACAGGGATGCACAACGGGTCAGTTCATCAACAAAAGCGGTAACAGACTTCTCTGACTGCTCCTTTTTAGAGCTGCCAAGGTTAATCAGATAAGAGGCGTGGGAGACCACCAACATCCTGCCAGCTTCTTCCCAACTCTTTGCAAAACTATCTATTTCAATATCAGAAAGTGGATTAGCCCTCCACTGCCGCTGGTTGCGGGTAAATATCTGCAAGCACTCTCCACCAACCTGCTTTATGCGGTCAAAGGCAAGGTGGAGACCGCCTGATACAGATTCATGTGCACCAAGAGAAATCATTTTTTACTTTATCCATTTCGTGAAAGAGCAGGTAACGCAACGACTGGTATCGACTGCCCTCGTTTTCCATATACCCATATTTTTGAAACAACAATCACATCTTCCAATTTTTTTTAAGAAAATCAATACCATCATGGTTTGTCAGATCAAGCTGAATCGGAGTCACCGAAACATAACCATCTAAAATAGCCTGCTCATCTGTATCCTCTCCACCACAGCAATGCACAGTTCCGCCTCCGATCCAGTAATGCTGCCGCCCCCATGGATCATCAATATCCTGGATACTGTTTTTATACAATCGCCTCCCCTGCCTGGCAAAACGAATCCCCTTGAGGACGGATTCCGGCTGGTCAGGAATGTTAATATTCAATAGAGTATTCTCAGGCAGACTGAACTGCAATGCCATGGACGCCATCTTCCACGCTACGGCAACAGCAATTGAGAAATCAGAGGCGAACTCTCCAGCCATGGAAAAGGCAAGGGACGGT